>JAPLHM010000182.1 GCA_026389635.1 Chloroflexota bacterium
TCAAGGTGGTTTTCAGGGACGACCGCAGCGGCGAGATCAGCGATATCTTTTGCGTGCCAACCAGCGAACTGACCAGGGCCCAGGTTGCCAAAAAAGGCCTGCTCTCTTCGCAGATCAACTGGGAGGCGGCGGTTGAGCCGACTTTGAAGAAGGCTACTACGGCGGACCAGGCAGCTTACAAAAAAGCGCTCAAAGAGATCAAGGCCATCATCAAGCTGATGAATGAAACCGAGCGCTCCCGCAAGGATATCGCCGGATGGAAGCGCGACATCCTGGTCAAGACTACCGGTGGCGAGTTCGCCATCATCATCAACAACGGCGACATCAAGCTGGAAGAGAAGAAGCTGAAAAAACCCGATTTCGTTATGGTGGCCAAAAGCCCCAGGACGCTGGCGGACGGCCTGGCCTACCGCGGCGCCATCACGGACTCGGTCATCATGAAGAGGCTGTGGATCAGCAAGAATATGGAGTTTACAACCATCTTCAAACTGGACCGTATGGCCCGTTCAGTGGCCCGCTCCAAGAAATAATTCCGCCGGTTAAAAGCGAAAAAAAGAGGGGGGCATATGCCCCCCTCTTCTATATTCATGACCAGGTTATTTTTTCAGTATTGTCACGGCGGCCACGTGGTTCCAGCCGAAGACCTGGCACAGGCCGACTTTGGGGTCCCGGGATATCTGTCTCTGTCCCGCCTGCCCCCTCATCTGCCACACGATCTCGCATATCTGCCCCAGGCCCGAGGCCCCGGGGGGCTCCCCCTTGCACTGTATGCCGCCGCTGGGGTTGACAGGAAGCCTGCCCGTTATATCCCACTCACCTTCCCGTAGCAGCCTGTAGGCTTCACCCGGCTTGCACAGGCCGAGTTGCTCTATATGTACCAGTTCGTGTGCGGATTCAGTATCCTGTACCTCGCACACGTCGATGTCCCCCGGTCCCACGCCCGCCAACTCATAGGCTTTTTTAGCGGCTAACTCGGTCACAGAAAAACCCTTCGTCTTGAGGTTCACGCTGTAGGTGTTGCTGGGCTCGACTACCGATGGTGGATACTGCGCCGTCTGCATCACGGTGGCAGCGATGGTCACCGGTTTGCGGATATTGAACTTTTTAGCAGCCCTCTTGCTGCAAACTATGGCCGCGGCAGCGCCGTCATCGGGCGTGCAGAAGTTGTACAGGTGCAGCGGGTAAGCCACCATGGGAGATTTGAGCACGTCCTCGACGGTTATTATGTTCCTGAAGAGGGCGTAGGGGTTGTTGGCGCCGTTTTTATGCGCCTTGACAGCCACCCTGGCGAAATCCTCCTCTGTGGCGCCGTAATCATGCATGTATTTCTGGGCCACTGTGGCGAAGGCTGACGGGCTGGCCTTCATACCAAGCACATTCTGCCAGGGGTCCCCCAGTTCGTCGAACATGCCCTTGAACTTATCGAACCCGTAAACGAGCACTACCTCGCAGGAGCCGCTGTTGATGGCGTCCCTTGCTAATTTCAACATGGCGCCGCCGGTGGCGCACATCGCGTTGATCTGGTAAATGGGCACGCCGGTCATGCCCACCTTCATCATCAGGTCGATGCCGGTGCCTGCCTTTTTAAAAGCTACCTTCCCGGCAAGCACAAGTTCGATATCACGGTAGGTGATGCCGGCATCTTCTACCGCCTTTAAAATGGCTTCAGCAGCAATGTCATCAGGTTCCTTGTCAGGGTACCTGCCGAAGGGGTGCATTCCAACGCCGGCAATTACCACGTCGCTCATTTTACCTCCTTCAGTCCTGGTGTATTTATCAGTAAAGAAATTAACATGTTAATTAGCCCCCGCCGGTTTGAACTTGCAGATCATCACGTCGTTGCCGTCCTTATCTTCAGAGAATTTTTCAAAGGTCAATTCCATCTCCATGCCTATCTTAAGTTTTTTGGGATCGTTTTCGGTGAGCAGGGAATAGAGAGCCATCCCATCCGGCAGCTCGATCCAGCCCAGACCGTAGGGCACAAAGGGATCTGGCGGCTTGTAGGGCGGGGGCGCCGGGTAGTACATCACGGAGAAGGCGTAGAGCTTTCCCTTATTGCTGAGGGCTATCTCCTCCAGGTCGCGCCCCTGGCAGTTCTCGCATATCTCCCGCCGGATAAAGAACTGTTCCCCGCACTTTTTACACTTGCTCCCTACCAGGTGCCCCTTATCGGACGGGGACTGTGGGAGCTTCATCATTCCCTCTTTGAATGTGACCTGTTTGCCGGTGCTGTTGCCCATGAATAAACCTCCTTTAATGAGTGATCTGAACGGAAAAGCAGCCGCGTTTACATTGCATGGCTGTTAAACTATAATTTCACACTGGCAAATTGATTAATTTATCAGTCAATTTACGGCCCACCGCGCAGTTTATATCATAGAATAGCACCTGTCAACGTTTGACAAACGTACATAAATCACCGGTTTGCAGCCGGGTATTAACAGGAGGCCTGACCGTGGACTTTCAATTTTCCGAGCAGCAGGAGATGCTGCGGGCGACCGTGCGGCAGTTCGTCGAAAAAGAGTGCCCCAAACAGTTGGTGCGCAAATGGGACGAGGAACATGTTTTCCCACCGGAGATATTCGAGAAGCTCAAAAGCCTGGGCATTATGGGCATTATCACCCCCGTGGAGTACGGCGGCACGGGTGGAAGCATACTCGATTACACCATTGTCTGCGAGGAGTTGGCCCGCTCGGGTTTCTGGGGACTGGCCTCGTATTTCAACGCCGTCATCATGTACGGCACCGAC
>JAPLHM010000185.1 GCA_026389635.1 Chloroflexota bacterium
CCTCTTTCGCTCGACATTGACCGGGTGATTGGCCAGCACAATCTCAGACTTCTTCATTAGGTCGCATAAAAGTACACTGCCCTCGCCGTGTGGCAGGTGCTCTGCCACCGGGCGATCGGTTATGTCATGGGGCGGGGTACAGATTGCCTTCAGGGTATCCTCGTGTCCGCTTACCTTGCAAATGTGCCGGTAGCTGATACCCGTAAAAAAGCTAACCTCATTTGAGCCCATTTTCTCATTGAGGGTATCGATGATGGCAGCAGCCTCTCCGGTAGTGATGTGCCCGGCGCTATGGCTGACCATCCTGCCTTCTATTATCGTCACCAGGTTGCAACGGAACGTGACCTGCCCCGGCCCTATGGGGACACCTACGCTTCGGGCCTCGATGGCGCTCCTGCCCCTGTAGTAGACCGTGGGATCGTAACCCAGCACCGACATGCACGCCGGTGCGCTGCCCGGCTCCATACCCGGCGGAATGGTCAAAGCCATACCGGCATATCCCTGCCTGGCCATCCGGTCGAGATTAGGGGTTAAGGCTAACTCAAGGCATGTCCTATTACCCCTCCCGGCAAGCGGCCAGCCGGATGCACCGTCTGCTATTACAACGCAAAATTTCATAGCTAATAAGTTTACAATTGTTGCCCTAAAAGTTAAAGCCTACTATAATATCTATCCCGTGCGGGGAGTAGCGCAGTTGGTTAGCGCGCAGCGTTCGGGACGCTGAGGCCGGAGGTTCGAGTCCTCTCTCCCCGACCAACACTGCTCTCTACCCCACTTCCCTCTTTGCCTCATCCCAGATAGCATCCATCTCGGCCAGCTTCATGCCTCTCAAGTCCAAACCCCTCTCCCTGCAAAACCCTTCGATATATTGAAAACGCCGAGTGAAACGGGCGTTGGCCTGGCGCAGGGCCGACTCGAGATCAACATCCATTCGGCGGGCCACACTGGCCAGCACCAGCAGTACATCCCCGAATTCATGGCTCCTCTCCTCCGGCGTTGCGGCATTCTTAAGTTCCTCTATCTCCTCAACCAGCTTGTCCATGACGTCCTCGGCATTCTCCCAGTCAAAGCCAATGGCTGCTACCCTGCTCCCCACCGTCTGGCTGTAAGCCAGCGCCGGCAGGCTCCCAGGTATGCCGGCCAGGAGCGACCGGTTGCCGTCCTTCTCCCGCTCTTTAATCTCCTGCCAGCCGAGAGACGCTTCTTCTGCGTCAGCGATCTCCTTGTCACCGAATACATGCGGGTGTCTGTTGATCATCTTGATATTGATAGTACGCAAGACGTCCTCAAGAGAGAACTCACCCGATTCCCGGGCGATCTGGGAGTGCAGCATGATCTGCAACCAGAGATCGCCCAGTTCCTCGCCAAGGGCCGGCATGTCGTTACTATCGATCGCCTCCAGCGCCTCGTAACTTTCTTCAATCAGGTATCTCTTGAGTGATTCATGCGTCTGACTTCGGTCCCAGGGACAGCCCTCCTCTCCCCGTAGACGCTCCACTATTGTCCTGAAGGTCTCGAATTTGTCGATCTCTTCTTCGCTGAACCCGTATATTTCGTTGGCCATATCCTGGCTTAATTCCGCCTACCGCCGAATACCAATAAGACAAAAGGGTAAAGCAACATCTCTGCTAATTCTCCATTGCCTTCATTTACGCTTTATAAGTTTATTTCGCGTGCGCTGTTAAGTCAAAGCACGCTGCCCATAAAATTTCGATGCCCCGCAATGAAATCTCCAGCTGTCATCTCGCGCTTGCCCTCGGGTTGAACCGTGACCAGGCCGAGCAGGCCTTCCCCGGTCCTGATGGCCACTCGAGTTACCTCTCCCCCGGGCAACGCAATAACCTGACCCACACTGCCCTTCTCCATGTCCACCAGCGGGACCGCCGTCACAATCTTGATCCTTAAGCCCATCCATTTAACATAACATCCCGGCCAGGGGTTAAAGGCCCTCACCCTGCGCCACAGTTGTACCGCCGGCCGTCTCCAGTCCAGTTCGCCATCCTCTTTTTTTTCCATGCGGGTATAGCTTGCCTGGTTTTCATCCTGTATCAGCTGCTGTATCGTCAGGGAAACCCAGGCCGGCAGGGTGTCCAACAGCAATTCGGCGCCTGTTTGTGCCAACCGGCAGGTTAGTGACCCCGTGGTATCGTCATCCCGTATCGCCACCGGCGCCTGTGCAATTATGGGCCCGCTATCTATCTTCTTCTCGATTAACATAATGGTAACCCCGGTTTGCGCATCGCCGTTGATGATGGCCGCCGCCACAGGTGACGGCCCCCTGTACCTGGGCAGCAGTGACGGATGGATATTAATACACTTGTATCGCGGTATTTGCAGCACTGCTTCCGGCAGGATTTGGCCATAGGCCGCTACAATGATTATGTCAGGTTTTAATTCCGCAAGCAGCTCTACCTCCCGGATATCACTGAAAGACTCGGGCTGAATTACGCGCATCCCGGCGCCCGCGGCAAACTGCTTGACAGGGCAGGCTGTTACCTGCTGCCCACGCCCGGTCTTCTTGTCCGGCCGGGTATATACTGCGCCTATTTCATATTTGTTTAACATAAGCGCCTGCAACGCCGGCACTGCAAAAGCCGGTGATCCCATAAATACAACTTTCATAGCTCAATTAAAATCTAAAGTTTTTTCCCCGTTATGTCAAAATAACCATTGACAGTGCTGAAGACGCCTGTGGTAATCTATCTACGGTTCGGGAAGGGCACCGCGGAATAACCAGCAGACAGACCAATCAAGCGGTTGTTACACCAACTAAGCAACCAGTCTGCATTTTTCGTTCCAGAGGGGAGTTTTTTTCCTTTTTGCGGTGTGCCCGCATAAAAATATAGTACGGTTAAGAGGCAGATGCAAGCTGATAAGATATGGCAGGCAGCTCTGGGCGAGTTGCAGATCCAGGTGAACAAGGCGAATTACAATACGTGGCTTAAGGATTCAAGGGGAATAAACTACGCCAACGGTGTTTTCACAGTGGCTGTCCCCACTGCCTTTATCGCCGAGTGGCTCAAAGGACGGTTGCATTCCGTGGTCTGCAGGATACTCTCAACCATCACGGGCAGTACCACCGAGGTGGTTTTCCAGGTGCAGGCGGTCATCCGTGATTCCGCTCCCGGCAGGACCAGGCTGATGCCGGATGGAGGGGTCAGCATTAAGGAGCGCCCCACCACCGCAAGGGGCACCGGCTTTAATACAAAGTACACGTTTAATACATTCATTGCCGGCGACTGTAACCGGTTACCATATACTGCCTCGTTAGAAATATCAGAGAACCCCGGCGAAGTATTCAATCCTCTTTTTATTTACGGCAGTACCGGCACAGGCAAAACTCATCTTCTACACGCGATCGGGCAGTCGGTCAGGCATGGAGAGGTCAATGCCCTTTACATGAGTGCCGAACAATTCACCAACGAGTTCATCACAGCCATACGCAACAGGAAGGCCGAGGAGTTCCGCGCTAAGTTCAGCAGGGTAGATATGCTGCTGCTGGACGATATACAGTTCCTCAGCGGAAAAAATCAAACGCAAGAATGCATTTTTCATATTATTAACGACTTTTTAGCCGACAACCGGCAGGTTGTTATATCATGCGACCGGCCTCCTAAAGAGATCGCGTCACTTAACGCGCGCCTGCGCTCCCGCCTGGAAGGGGGACTGGTGGCGGATATCTACACTCCCGACCATAAAACACGGCTGGCTATCCTTGATCTTAAATCCTCACTTATGCAAGCCAGCTTCGACACTACCATTCTCAATTTCCTGGCCACCAATTTTCACGGCAGTGTAAGAACCCTGGAAGGCGCGCTAATCCGTCTTTCATCATATTCCCGCATGAGCAACACAACCCTGGACGTAGATGCCGTCAAACAGCTTCTCAATGACATGATTGCAGCATCAAGGCAGAGCGGCGGTCATCACACCGCCGCTGCCGTCATTAACGCAGTAGCTGATTATTTTGCCATTCCACCAGACGACATAACTGGCAAGAAAAGGGACCTCAAGACTTCCCGGGCCCGCCATATTGTAATGTATCTTTTACGCCAGCAGAACAATACCAATCTGGCTGAGATCGGCAGGGTCCTGGGTAACCGTGATCACTCAACAGTTATCCACGGCTACAACAGGATTGCCATGGATATAGGTTCTGATTCGCAACTCAGCAAATCGATTGAAGATATACGCCTCATGTTAAAATCTCGCGGGTCCGCTTAGCCCCGCTCCCTGGTTGTGGAAAAAGAACCCCTCTTTGTTGATAACCGCCAGGTTTTTTTAACCCTGCGCTATTTGCATCTGTTTACTCTTGTTCTTAGCTGATACTATCCTCCACATAATTAATCGTCTTATAATGAGTATGATGAAACTGACATATTACCTTCAGATAAATTAGAATACAATATAAGATATGTTTGTTGATAATGTAGAAATTCAGGTGAGGGCTGGCCACGGCGGAAGCGGACTGGCCAGTTTCAGGCGGGAGAAGTTCCTTCCATTTGGAGGTCCTGATGGGGGCGATGGGGGCAGGGGCGGAGACATTTACCTGGCAGTTGACAGCGGCTTAAATAGTCTGGCATCGTTCAAGCATAAGAGCCTTTTCAAGGCAGGGAATGGTGGAGCGGGTGGAAAGAACAGGATGCACGGCACAAATGCGGCCGACCTCGTAATCAAGGCGCCGGTGGGGACCGCTGCTTATGTGAAGGAGAAGGGATGCGAGTTGATTGTAGCTGATCTGCAGAAAGATGGGCAGAAGGTGCTCTTAGCCAGGGGTGGAAGGGGTGGAAAAGGAAATGTTCACTACGCAACTGCTACCAGGAAGGCGCCAACTATTTTCCAACCCGGTGAGGAGGGCCAACAATGTGACATAATCTTAAAGATGCAACTGGTTATCGACGTGTGCATAATCGGTTTTACCAACAGCGGGAAATCAGCTCTGTTGTCTGAACTGTCCTCGGCAAGGCCGGAGGTCGCAGATTATCAGTTTACGACTAAAGTGCCTGTGCTGGGCGTGGTTGATGATGGCGGGAACAAGATGACCTGGGCCGAGTTGCCCGCCCTCGTCAAAGGTTCCGGCCGTGGGAAGGGGTTAGGCAACAGGTTTCTGCATCATGCGGGCCGGGCGCTTGTAATCGTTTACCTGCTGGACGCAGGTTCGGCTGACCTTAAAGCTGATTTTGAGGAACTGAGGAACGAGATCAAGGGCTTTGATGCCGTCCTGGCACAGAAGGCCGCAATAATCGCGGTAAATAAGTCGGATGTCGTGGATGATGCCGGAGGATGTGATTATATCAAGGAAAGACTATTAGA
Organism: Chloroflexota bacterium; assembly: GCA_026389635.1. Taxonomy (GTDB): domain Bacteria; phylum Chloroflexota; class Dehalococcoidia; order GIF9; family UBA5629; genus CAIMUM01. Next base: position 5,314 of record JAPLHM010000185.1, read on the forward strand.
TACAGGCTTGCCAAGGGTCATGGTATCGGCCCTTGAGAGGCAGGGTCTGGATGAATTGATCTTGGAGGTGCACGGGCTGGCCGTAGAGGCGAGGAACATGGCGTCCAGCTATACGAAACCGGAAGTCGTCTTCAGGCCAAAACCTGTAGACAGGCGGGATGCATAATGAAGGTGGGAATAATGGGCGGCACATTCGACCCGCCCCACATAGCGCACCTCATCATGGCCGAGGTTGCAAGGGTCAGACTGGAGCTTGATAAAGTAGTCTTTATCCCGTCCGGCGACCCCTGGATGAAATCGGACCATATAGTGACCAGTGCCGAGAAAAGGGTCGAGATGGTCAGCCTCGCCATAGCAACAAACCCGGTCTTCAGCCTATCTCTTATAGAGGTGAATCGACCGGGCCCCACTTACACAATTGACACAATTGAACAGTTGTTAGGGGAGGTGGGCTGTGATGCGGGCCTGTTTCTGCTGCTCGGGTGGGATAGCGTGGCTGAGCTGCCTTCCTGGAAAGCACCATATCGTATTTCGAAGATGGCCAGGGTGGTGGCCTTACCCAGGACTGGCTTCGCTAAGCCCGACCTTGCGGGGCTGGAAAAGGCCATGCCCGGTATTGGAGATAGAATAGTCTATATTGATGAACCCTCTTTGAGCATAAGTTCTACCTGTATCAGGCAGAGGGTCATGGAGGGGAAGTCAGTGCGCTACATGGTGCCGGATGCGGTCAGGCAATATATTATCGAGCATAACCTGTATAAAGCCTGACGCTGACAGGGGCTAAATATCGAGGTTCTTGACGCTGCGGGCATGCGCCTGGATGAAAGCCTTGCGGGGCGGCACCTCGCTGCCCATCAATATATGGAATATCTCGTCGGCTTTCATGGCGTCATCGACTCTCACTTTGAGCAGTGTGCGCGTGGCCGGGTTCATGGTCGTGTCCCAGAGCTGCTCGGGGCTCATCTCCCCAAGGCCCTTGTAGCGCTGCACGTCCACCTTGCTGCTCTTCATAGTGGCCAGCTTGGCCTCTTTCTCGGCGTCTGAATAGACCCAGTGCTGCTGCTTGCCGGCAGCCAGCCGGTAGAGGGGAGGCTGGGCGATGAAAAGGTGCCCTTTATCGATTATGTCAAACATGTTGCGGTAAAAGAAAGTCAGCAGCAGGGTGCGTATGTGCGCCCCATCCACGTCGGCGTCCGTCATAATAATGATCTGATGGTAGCGCAGCTTATTGTAGTCATAGCCGTCGCTGATACCTGTGCCCAGAGCAGTAATCAGCGCCCTTATCTCATCGTGGTCAAATATCTTGTCCTTGGCAGCTTTCTCAACATTTAGTATCTTGCCCTTGAGAGGCAGGATAGCCTGAAAATTGCGGTCACGACCCTGCTTGGCTGAACCGCCTGCTGAGTCACCTTCCACGATGTGGAGTTCGCAATCCTTGGGGTTATTGCTGGCGCAGTCAGCAAGCTTGCCCGGCAGAGTGCCGAACTCAAGCCCGGTTTTCTTGAGTATGAGGTCGCGCGCCTTGCGGGCCGCTTCCCGGGCCTTGGCTGCCAGCAGGCATTTGTCGATTATCGATTTGCCCTCGTCGGGGTGCTTTTCCAGGTACTCGTTCAAACCGTCGCTGGCTATCGACTCAACCTGCCCCTTCACTTCAGGATTGCCCAGCTTGGCCTTGGTCTGCCCCTCAAATTGGGGGGACCCGACTTTCACGCTGACCACTGCCGTCAGGCCGTCGCGGATGTCCTCGCCGGACAGGTTGGGATCATTATCCTTGAGGAACTTGTTCTTGCGGGCATAGTCGTTGAGCACACGGGTAAGGGCCGCGCGGAACCCCGTCATATGGGTGCCGCCTTCCTTGGTATTAACGCAGTTGGCAAAGGCGGTCACGTTCTCCGAATAGCCGTCGTTATACTGGATGGCGATCTCGACGGCGGTGCTGTTTACCCTGCCGGAGATATAGATGGATTTATCGAGCACCTGCCGGTTCTTGTTTATGCGCCTCACCAGGCTGGCGATGCCACCCTCGAAGAAATAGTTGGTCTCGC
>JAPLHM010000067.1 GCA_026389635.1 Chloroflexota bacterium
GAGGCGGATATCCCCGATAAGGGCGATGGCGCCGCCGTACTGCTCGTCGCTGTTGTAGCTGATGGCGGCCTCGATCTCGGCATTGATATTGATGACCTGTTTTATGCGCAGGTAAGCCGTGCGCGAGCAGTCCGACTGGCATACAAAACGGCTGCCGATGGCCACTAGCAGGTCGGCGTTCTCCATGGCGTAGTTGCCGCAGAGTGTACCTTTGGACCCTCCCACGGTCATGTTGCGCGGATTGCCGTAGGCAACCACACCGCTGGCAAGCGGGGATACCACGGCCACAGCGTCGGCAAGTTCCAGCAGTTCGTTGACTTCTACTTCGGCGCCGCGCGCTCCGCCACCAACCCGTACGATCACGCGTCCGGATCCCAACAGCCTGCGGGCGGCACCCAAATAATCACCGGCGGCAGGCCCGATTGTGATCGACACTTTCTGCGGAAGCTCGTTGAGGACGAACTGCCTGAGCATGGCAGGCTGGGTATTCATGGGCAGCAGCAGGAAGAAGGGGCCTGCGCGGTAGGGGTGATCCACGGTGGCCTGCCCCCGCCGCAGCGCTGTGGCCACGGCCAGGGGTGTGTGCAGGGAATAAGCATGCCCCATAGTGGAACACAGGCGCAGGAAAAGTCCCTGCTCGTATTTGGGTATCTGTTGCATATTGAAGCCTTCGTCTTCGGTTGTCTCATCGCCGAAGATGTACCACAGGCCGATACCGTCGGAGGCCGGCACGAGCGAGGCGGCCATGGCCTGCATTGCGCCCGGGCCTATGGACGTTATGACAGCCGCCTTCTTGCCGGTGACCCGGCGCAGGGCCGCGGCGGCGTGGGAAGCCTCTATCTCGTTGCGGACATTAAATACTTTGACCAGGCCGGCCTGCTGGTAGACCCGCAGCACCTCGGCTACGTCGGTGCTGCCGTGGCCGAAGACCGCGAAATAGGTGCGCACATCCTGCCTGAGAAGTCCCAGCACAACCGCCTCGGACAGGGTCAGGTCATGCCGCCGGGGGAAGCCGCCGCTGACCAGCGCGGCATCCAGGCCGCCGCACCTGGCAATAGTCTGCGCGCGCCCCTGGCGGGCCGATATTATCTCATTGTAAATCACTTCCTACCATATCTCCTTTGACCGATCAAAACGTCAGAATTTACGCGTCCATTCTTTAGGCCAGCGTTCTGCCACAACTTTCTTCTGTGTGAAAAACTCCACTGCGTCCAGGCCCTGGCCGTGCAGGTCGCCAAAAAAGCTCTCTTTCCACCCGCTGAAGGGGAAAAAGGCCATGGGCGCTGCTATGCCGATGTTGATACCCATGTTGCCTACCTCGGCCTCGTAGCGGAATTTCCTGGCCGCGGCGCCGCTGCCCGTAAATATGCAGGCCATGTTGCCGTAGCGTCCGCTGTTGACGAAACTAATGGCCTCTTCGATGTTATCAACGTGTATCAATCCAAGTACCGGGCCGAATATCTCGGTAACCGCGACCTCGCCCTGCGGGCGCAGGCCATCCAGAACTGTGGGACGCACAAAGCTGCCGCTCTCGTAACCCTTGATGGTTGTGCCTCTGCCGTCGGCGAGCACGCGCGCCCCCTCTTTTTCACCCTGCCCTATGAAGTGTTCGATCCTGGCCTTGCTCTGATGGGTGATAACCGGTCCCATCTGGACCTTTTCGTCCAGACCGTACCCGACCACACGGGTCCTGGCCGCCTCCACTATAGCCTCAGTAAAGGCTCCTCGTGCTTCCCCTACCGTGATTACCAGGGAGCCCGCCAGGCAGCGCTGTCCGGCGCAGCCGAATGCGCTGTCCGCCGTTATGCGAGCCGCCATCTCCATATCGGCGTCCGGCATGATAACGATGGGGTTCTTGGCTCCACCCTGGCACTGTGCCCGCTTCCCGGCTGCCGTGGCATGGCTGTACACGTATTTAGCAACCGGCGTTGATCCCACAAAGCTCACGGCACGCACGGCCGGGCTATTTAAGATGCCGTCCACCGCATCCTTTGCACCATTGACAAGGTTGAGGACGCCCCCGGGGAACCCTGCCTTCTCTATCAGGCCGAATATCTTTTGCATTGTGCAGGGAACCTTTTCAGACGGTTTAACGATGTAAGTATTGCCGCAGGCAACGGCATATGGCAGGAACCAGAAGGGCACCATGCCCGGGAAATTGAAAGGGGCGATGACGGCGCATACCCCAACTGGCTGCCTTATCATGACCTCATCTATACCCCGTGCAATGTCCTCGGAGTTGTAGCCCTGCATGAGTTGTGGTATGCCGCAGGCAGCTTCCACGTTCTCGATCAGTCGGCGCGTTTCACCGTGCGCCTCATCCAGGGTCTTGCCGCATTCCATTGTAATAGTGCGCGACAGTTCCTCGAAACTTTCCTCGAGCAAATTCTTTAGCTTAAACAGGTGCTGCACACGCTCTGTCGCGGGAGTCCTGCGCCAGGAGGGGAAAGCCCCGGCGGCCGCATCCACTGCACTGCTGACTTCTTCGACCGTAGAGAGGCGGACCTGTCCCAGTACCTCGGCGGTGGCAGGGTTGATTACATCCTGTATCTCCTTGGATTTCGATGGGCGCCACCCGCCCCCTACGTAATTCAGAATCTCATTTTTGCCACCCATTTAAAGAAACCTCCATGCCTCTTGATAAATTTTCCCGGCGGATACCTGTCGCCCGTAGAGCGAGCGGACTGAAATCAGGCGGAAAATTGTATAGTAAAAGCCGCATTAATTATACATCAGCAACATAGATTATTCCCGCTTTTGGCAGCCGATAGCGGGCATGCTAAGATATTAACCTGAGCACAGGAGGAATTATGACGACAAACAGCAAGCCCAAAACAGATACCCTCGGTACCAGGAAGCAGTACATCGAAAGGCTGGGCAA
>JAPLHM010000085.1 GCA_026389635.1 Chloroflexota bacterium
AAGCTCAAGGTCGCTCTCCCTGCCTTTACCCTCGGTGATGTCGGTGAGGATCTGGCGCATCCTCTTGACGCCCTCGCGGCAGGGCACGCATTTTCCGCACGATTCCTCCTCGAGGAATGTGAGGAAGTAGCGGGCCACGTCCACCATGCAGTTGTCCTCGTCCATAACTATCATGCCGCCGGAACCCATCATGGATCCGGCCTTGGTCAGACTATCGAAGTCCACGGTCGAGTCCAGCAGCTTCTCGGGAAGGCAGCCGCCCGAAGGACCACCGGTCTGAACAGCCTTGAATTTCTTGCCGCCGCGTATGCCGCCGCCGATTTCGAAGATGATCTCCCTCAGCCTGATGCCCATGGGCACTTCCACCAGGCCGGTGTTGTTGACCTTTCCCGTCAATGAGAATATCTTGGTGCCGCTGTTGCCGGGGGCGCCGATTTTGCTGAACCAGGCGGCGCCGTTGTTGACGATCAGTGGTATGTTGGCCCAGGTCTCCACGTTGTTGAGGCAGCTCGGCTTATCCCACAGTCCCCTCTCCACTGTGTGTACGTACTTGGCCCTGGGCTCGCCGGGCTTTCCCTCGAGGGAGGCCATGAGGGCAGTCGATTCGCCGCAGACAAATGCGCCGCCGCCCCGGTTGACCCTCACACTGAAATCGAAAGCCGACCCCAATATATTTTTCCCGATCAGCCCGAGCTTCTCGGCCTGCTCAATGGCCAGCGTGATGTTTTTGAGGGCCAGGGGATATTCGTTACGCACGTAGATATAGCCCTGGTGGGAGCCGATGGCAAAGGCGCCGATCAACAGACCTTCCAGCACGCTGTGGGGATTGCCGGTCAACAGGCCCTCGTTGGCGTAGGCGCCGGGGTCACCCTCGTCGGCGTTGACTATTACATATTTGATATCGCCGTGGGCTTTGCGGCAGGTTTCCCACTTGATCCCCGTGGGGAAGCCGCCTCCGCCGCGTCCCCGCAGTCCCGATTCCTTGACCATGCCTATGACCTGGTCGGGCTGCAGTTCGAAAAGGGCTTTAGCCAGGGCAGAGTAGCCGCCGATGGCGATATAGTCTTCGATATCGGTGGGGTCTATCCTGGTATTGTTGCCCAGCACGATGCGCTGCTGGTTCCTGTAAAAGGGGATATCGTTCTGCCGCGCTACACCCGGGGTGGACGCGCCCTGTTTAAACAGCAGCCTCTCGATCGTCTCCTTGCGCTGGATGGTCTTCTCCAGTATCTCCGGGATATCGGCTGTTTTAATACGCTGGTAGAAGAGATTGCCGGGCTCGATGATGGCGATGGGACCGCGCTCGCAGAACCCATGGCAGCCCGTGATCTTGAAATCTACCTGGTCCGCCAGTCCGCGCTTCACTATCTCCGACCTGAAGGCTTCCGCTACCGGGTTGCTGCCGTAGGGCCGGCAGGCGGTGCCGTTGCACACCGAGATACGGCACTTCCCGGTGTCCAATTCCTGTGCCAGCTTCTTTTGAAGCGCGGCCAGTGCTTTAGCGGTCTTTAATTTACCCGGCATCTTTATTATTCTTTAAATTTATTTATCATGGGCTCGACTTTATCGTTGGTCATCTGCCCGAAAAACTCTTCGCCTATCTTGACCACGGGACCCGTGGCACAGCAACCCATGCAGTTGACGCTCTCCAGCGTGAATCCGCGGTCGGGAGTGGTCTGTCCGCGTTTGACATGCAGTTGCCGCTCCAGCGATTCCAAAATCAGGTCGGCGCCGCGCACATGGCAGGCCGTTCCCAGGCAGACGCTCACAATGTGCTTGCCCCTTTCCTCCAGGCTGAAGGCGCGGAAAAAGGTCGCCATGCTGTAAACCTGGCTCTGAGGTATGTCCATCTTCCTGCTCAGCCTGTCCAGCGCCGTGCGCGGCAGGTAGTTGTACTCGGCCTGGATGTCCTGCAGTATGGCAACCATCTGACTGGGATCGCCGCCGTATTTCCTGATAATCCCTGCTACTTTATCTTTCATTTCACTTTCTTCAGCCCGGCAAGCTGCCTGACCTTGTTGTACTCTTCCACTACCTTTAGCTGTATCTCGGCGGTATTTTCCTTGTCTAAGTGGCGGAACCTGCCCTGCAGCTTCAAATAGTCCTCGACCGGCCTCAAAACGGGCAGGTCGATATTCAACTTGTACTTGCCGTTCACGATCTCGTACATGGGGAAAATGCCCGTCTCTACGGCCAGCCTGCCCAGCTTAATAGTCAGGTTGGAGGGACAGCGCCAGCCGGTGGGACAAACCGACAATATGTGTATGTATGAAGGCCCCTTAATTTTAATAGCCGTCTCAACTTTGGACATTATGTCAAACGGATAGCTGGAGCACGAGGTCGCCACATAGGGTATGTTATGCGCGGCGGCTATAGCGGCCATGTTCTTCTTCCAGGTATGCTGTCCCATACTGTCTTTGCCGGCGGGGGCCGTGGTAGTGGAGGCGCCGAAAGGTGTTTCACTGGAACGCTGTATGCCTGTATTCATGTAGGCTTCATTGTCGTAGCAAACATAAAGGAAGTCATGTCCCCGTTCAAGCGCGCCGGACAGCGATTGCAGCCCTATATCCGCCGTGCCGCCGTCCCCTCCCATGGCAACCACCTTGACCTGCTTGGTGTAGCCGTGCTTGCGCCTGAGGGCCTTGAGTCCGGACTCTATGCCCGAGGCCACGGCAGAGGCATTCTCGAAGAGGGTGTGAATCCAGGGCACCTCCCAGGACGTCTGCGGCAGCGGCGTGGAGATTATCTCCATGCAGCCCGTGGCGTTGGATATGATGGTGTTGCGGCCCAGCGCTTTGCACACGTAGCGCACGGCCAGCACCTCGCCACAACCCGAGCATGCCCGGTGACCCGAAGCAATATACTCCTTGGAAGTGACTAATTTGGGGGCGTAAATGCTGAGAGTTTCCACTATTCCCTTACTCCGAACATAATCGTCTCCGCCGTTTTGCCCGACTTAATATGTTCCAGCCCGATTTCAACAAGCTTTTCGAAATCCGGGGGCGAGATGTCGCGTCCGCCAAGCCCGCCCACTATGCTGGCAACCTGCGGTTTTTCCCTGCAGGAATAGAGGGCCGCCCTGATCTCGGAACAGACCGGCGCCGGCCCGCCCAGCGATATGGCGCGGTCCAGCACGATAACATTCTTAGCGCCTGACAATGCCTCGATTACCTCGTCGTAGGGGAAGGGACGCCACAGGCGGACCCTTACCAGGCCGACTTTTATGCCCGCGGACTGCATGACGTCGATGGCGTCCATGGCGTTTTCGCTGTAGCTGCCCATGGTCACCAGCAATGTCTCCGCGTTGTCAGCCTTGTATTTCTCCACCGGCTTGTAGTGCCTACCGGTCAGGTCGCCGTACTTCTTCCACACCTCGAGTATCACCTTCTTTGAATCGCGCAGGGCCGTATCCAGCGCCTTCCTGCTCTCGGTGTACAGGTTGGGCATGGCGAAACAGCCCATGGTCACCGGGTTGTCCGGGTCCAGCGTTATGCTGCGCTTATAGGGGGGCAAAAATCCGTCGACGGCCTGCTGGTCGAGCATCGCGATGGGCTCAATCACGTGGGATACATGGAAGCCGTCAAGGTTGATGATGGTGGGCAGCAGCACATCGGGGTGCTCTGCGATGTAAAAGGAGCATATCACCTGGTCGAAGGCCTCCTGGCCGTTTTCCACAAATATCTGTATCCAGCCCGAGTCCCGGGTGATCATGGCGTCGGAGTGGTCGCCCCAGATATTCAAGGGGCCGGAGAGGGCGCGATTGGCTACGGTCATAACGATGGGCAGGCGCAGCGAGGCCGCCACCAGCAGCACCTCGTGCATGAGGATGAGGCCCTGGCTGGCAGTGGCGGTGAATGTCCTGGCCCCCACGGCGCTGGAGCCCAGGCAGGAGCTCATAGCGGAGTGCTCCGACTCGACCGGTATATATTCAGCGTCGAGCAGGCCGTCGGCCACCATCTCGGCCAACCCCTCCACTATGTGGGTCTGCGGGGTAATGGGATAGGCGGCGATGACATCCACGTTGGCCAGCCTGACAGCCTCGGCGATGGCCAGCGAA
>JAPLHM010000113.1 GCA_026389635.1 Chloroflexota bacterium
GGCAGCCAGGGGGCAGCGATACATTATAAAGCCTGGGTTTGCACAAATCCTGAATGCGGGTTCAACCTGAAAATCAGGAACGGCGACATCTATTTGAACGAGCCGATCTTCAGCGGCGCAAGCCACACTCTGCGCGGACACTGACAGGAGACAGAGGCGGAATAACGGCGGATCACTGGATGGAGTCGTTGTTTTGACCGGTTGGTTGAAACAGCTCCGGCATGAAGTCACCGATTTTTTCTTTCCGCGGCTATGCATGGGATGCGGTAAAGTCGGTGGCTTTATTTGTACGAATTGTTCAAGAAAAATGAGCAGGATCCTTCCGCCGTTGTGCCAGCGCTGCGGCAGGCCGGAATCCAGCGGGGTCTTCTGCGCCGAATGCTGGAGACACACAAGCAGCCTTGACGCCGTCCGCTCTGTGTTCGTCTTCGAGGGCATCGTCCGCCAGGCCGTCCATGAGTTCAAGTACCGCAACGTGCAGGCTATATCGGGCTGCATGGCCGGGTTCATGTCCCGCTATTTCCTGGAAAACGGCCTGACCGGCGATCTTCTTGTTCCTGTGCCGCTGCACGATAAACGCCTCAGGCAAAGGGGCTATAACCAGTCGCAATTGCTGGCCGCGGACCTCGCCAGGCAGGTATCTATGGCGGTCAACCCGGCGCTGGTGAAACGTATCAGGAACACGGGACCGCAGGCGCGCAGCGCCAGTGTTTACGAACGAAGAGTCAACATGGAAAATGCCTTTTTATGTACTTCCGGCGAAGCAGCCGGCAGGGACATCGTTGTCATTGATGATGTCTGCACCTCGGGCGCTACCCTCGAATCCTGCGCCTCTGCCCTCAAGAAAGCAGGGGCCAATCGCGTGCTGGGATTTACACTGGCAAGGGAAATCTACCACAGGAGTTGATTATGGAGATTAAGATAGCTGCGCGCAATATGAAGCTGCAGGAAGATGAGCGTGACTACGCCGAGAAGAAACTCGGCAGACTCTTTAAGTACCTCAATAGTATTAGCTCGATCAAGCTGGAACTTACAGAGGAGAAAACAAAGTCCCGGCAGCCCGTATTCGGCGCACAGGTGACTGTGAATGTGAACGGCTTCCTTATGAGGGGCGAGCAGAAGGACGAAAACGTACGCGCTGCCATCGATGCGGTGACCGACGTCATGGAACGCCTCATAGATAAGTTCAAGAAAAGGTACAGCACTAATAAAAGTAAAGCCCACGAGACCATCAGGACGCCGGCCGAGGAGGACGTCCCCCAAATCGAACAATCCCAGTATGTGTATAAACGCAAGCGGTTTATCGTGAAGCCCATGACCGCCGAACAGGCTGTAGAACAGATGGACTTCCTGGGCCACGATTTTTTCCTCTTTGTCAGCGATGTGGACAATTCGATCAACGTGGTATACCGGCGTAAGGACGGCAAATACGGGTTGATCCAGCCCGAGTTCGCATAGCCGGACCGCCTCGAGGGGGTGGGGAACGTCAGATGCTTTATACCCTTGTATCAACTGCCAGCGGATGGGTGGGCATTGCCTGTTCAGACAATGGAGTGCGCAGATTGAATCTTCCCGTCCAGGACGAGCAGGCGGCCCTGGCCCTGCTGGGTATTGGCAATGCAACAGATTTACATAAGGGTGATGGTATAGGTTCACTGCGGCGCCAGGTAACGGAGTATTTTAGCGGCAAAAGGGCAGTTTTCGACTGCAAAATGGACCTGTCAGGTTCAACGCCTTTCCAGCGCAAGGTTTGGAGGGCAACCATGGATATCCCTTACTGCCAGGTGAGGAGCTATAAGTGGGTGGCGGAAAAAATAGGTAAGCCTTCTGCCTGTCGCGCCGTGGGCCACGCTCTGGCTGCCAACCCTCTGCCATTGATCATACCCTGCCACAGGGTCATACGCAGCGACGGCGGGCCCGGGGGATTCGGGGGCAGATCCACAAATGTAAAAACCAAGCTCATGCTGCTTTCGCTGGAGGGTTACCGGTTCGGGCCTTGAACCTGTTTACGCTTACTGCCACTATAAATATTTGTAGTGAGGTGGAATATGATTGAGCACGCCTTCGCGGATGTCAACGGGATAAGGCTCCACTATGCGCATAGCGGCAGCGGACCGCTGATCATGTTCCTGCATGGCTTCCCTGAATACTGGGACATGTGGAAGGCCCAGCTTGAGGAATTTGGCAGTGACCACCTCGCGGTTGCGCCCGACATGCGCGGCTATAACCTGTCATCCAAACCGGCGGAGGTAAAGCAATACAGGCAAAAGTACCTCGTGGAGGATATCAGGCAGCTTGCCGAATTTCTGGGCCACAAAAAGTTCGTGCTGGTGGCGCATGACTGGGGTGGCGCCGTGGCCTGGATATTTGCCATGTTTTATCCCCACTATTTAGACAGGCTGGTCATTATCAATGCCCCCCACCCCACTACCTTTGAGCGGGAACTCAGGGAGAACCCTGAGCAGCGCAAAGCCAGCAACTACATGCTGCTGTTCCGCAGTCCCGAGGCGGAAGCCAGGCTTTCTGCCAACGATTACTCCTGGCTGTTAAACATGGCTTTCGGGGAAATGATAAGGAGCGGGGTACTCAAAGATGAGGATATCCGGGGCTACAGGAAGGCCTGGTCCCAGCCGGGTGCGCTGACTGGCGGACTGAACTACTACCGGGCCGCCGATGTGGAGGTCCTGGAGGACCCCGGCGAAGCAGTCAAGAAGCCCGCTATGGCGGGAGCATTGCCCAAAATCACACTGCCTGTGCTGGTGATCTGGGGGGAGAAGGATACCGCCCTCTTAACCGGGTGCGTCAGGGGGTTGGATGAATATGTTACGCAGTTAAGCATTGAGAGGGTGCCCGACGCTTCGCACTGGGTGGTGCGCGAAAAACCGCAACTGGTAAATTCCCTGATCAGGGAATTCCTAAAACGATAGTCGTGTTCAGGAACTTATCTGCGGGGTGAGGTCCCTCAGCAACTCCTCAGAGTAATAAACCTTGATGTCGGGCACTTCCATACGCGTGATCTCGTCGCCCCTGCGGATGGCCAATTGTACGCTGTCGTTGCCGGGGTGCCTGCGCAACACATCCAGCACCTGTTGCAGGCTCTCCAGGTCTTTCTGAGAGTCGTCGCTCTGCCTGATATTGACTACTAATTTCCTGGGCTTAACGTGGTTGTTTGCCCTGCCGTTGTCAGGCTTGACCGGCGCGGCTTTGACCGGCTCGGGTTCATAGCGGCTGACCTTGGTGCAGTTGATATTGGCCCTGTCCTCCCTGACCCTGACATGACCCTCCACCAGCAGGACACTGCCGTCCACCCACAAATCCTGTGTCTGCGAGTAAACGTCCGACCAAACGGTAACCTCGATGCTGCCGTTAAGGTCCTCGAAGGTGGCTATGACAAAGAGGCGGTTGTTCCTGGTTGTCACGTGCCTGACGGCGGTCACCATCCCGGCTACGATGACCTTTTCACCGGCCATCTCGTTGTTTATCTCGCCGCATAGCACCGTGGCATGCTCGGCCAGCCTGGACGCCATCGCGGAAAGCGGGTGCTCGGAGAAGTAAAAACCCATCAGCTCCTTTTCCCACAGCAGCCTTTCCTGCAGAGGCACGTCGAAATCCTCCATGTCTAAGGCCGGCAAAGGGACATCTACACTCTTCCCGAAGAGGTCGAACATGCTGGATTGTCCGGATAGGCGCTGTCTCTGCTCGCGCTGGGACAGTGACACGATGCGGTCCAGGGCGGCCAGCAGGGAGCCCCGCTGGCCCAGACCATCTAAAGCCCCGGTCTTGACTAAGCTCTCGAGTACCTTCTTGTTAACATTGCGCAGGTCAACGCGCCGGCAGAAATCCTCGATCGACTTGAATTCACCGCCGCTGTCGCGGGCCTCGACTATGGGCTGCACGGCGTTGGCGCCCACATTCTTTATGGAAGCCATGCCGAACCTGATGGCCCGTCTCGCCCCGTCCACTTCAATGATAAAATTTGCATGGCTGTGGTTAACATCCGGCTTGAGGACCTCTACACCCATGCGCCTGCATTCGATAATGGCGGAGGCCAGGCGATCGGTTTTATCGAAATAGGTATTGAGAAATGCTGCCATGTACTCGATCGGGTAGTTGGCCTTGAGGTATGCCGTCTCGTAAGCTATACGCGCGTAGCTGACGCTGTGTGCCTTGTTAAAGGCATAGCCGGCGAACGGCTCGATCAGGCTGAAGATGGCGCCGGCCTCGTTCTCCGTGTAACCTTTGGTCCTGGCGCCGTCTATGAAATTCTGCCTCTCCTTCTTCATCACGGCCGCGTCCTTCTTGCCCATGGCCTTGCGGATGATGTCAGCGCGGCCCAGGCTGTATCCGGCAAAGCGCTGTACTATGAACAGCACCTGGTCCTGGTAGACGATAACACCGTAGGTATCTTCCAGGATGGGAAGCAGGTCCGGGTGGGGGTAGTGGACCGACTCCAGCCCATGCTTGGCCCTGATAAAAGTGGGTATGTGCTCCATGGGACCGGGGCGGTAGAGGGCTACCATGGCCGCTATGTCGGTGAACTTGGTCGGCCGGAGCTCCTTGATGTTGCGCCGCATGCCGGGGCTTTCAAGCTGGAAAATGCCCGTGGTCTCGCCCGACGAGAGAAGGTCAAAGGTCCTGGTATCGTTGATGGGTATCTTGAGCAGGTCCAGTTCTATGCCATGCTGTTCGCGGATTACCTCCCTGGCCTTGGCCAGAAGGGTGAGGTTTGCCAGGCCCAGGAAATCGAGCTTGAGCAAACCCAGCCTGGCTACGCTGTCCATGGAGAACTGGGTCATGGTCGAGTGCTGCCCGCTGTCCCGACTGGCGCGCTGCAGGGGCAGGTAGCGGGTCAGGGGTTCGCGCGATATCACTACGCCGGCCGCGTGCGTGCTGGAGTGCCGTGAGATGCCCTCCAGTTTTCTGGCAGTGTCAATCAGCTTACGCATCGTCTCATCGCCGTTATACATGTCGGCCAACTCTTTGACCTCCGTCAACGCATCCTCCAGGCGGATGTTAGGCCTGGTGGGTATCAGGCGGGCTACCTGGTCAACGGAACCGTAATTCATGCCGAGTGCCCGGCCCACATCCCTTATGGCCGCCCTGGCGCCCAGGGTGCCGAATGTGATGATCTGGGCAACATGATCGGCGCCATACTTGTGGTTGGCATAGCCTATTACTTCATCCCGCCTGTCATCCTGGAAATCGAGATCGATATCGGGCATCTCGCGGCGCTCTATATTGAGGAACCGCTCGAACACCAGTTTGTACGTCAGCGGGTTGATGTCCGTGATGCCCAGGCAGAACAGGGCAAGGCTGGCGGCCGCGCTGCCGCGCACACCAAAGAATATGCCGTTTTCCCTTACGAATGATACGAGGTCGTGAACCACCAGGAAATAATCGGCGAACTGCGTTTTCTCAATCACGTCCAGTTCATATTCAAGACGCTTCTCGGTTGCCGCGTCAGCATCCGGCAGCCTCTCTTTAAGCCCCCTCCAGCACAGCACCGACAGGTAGGAATGAGAAGTCTTGCCCGCCGGCAGCTCCACCTGGGGGAGATGGGGCTTGCCAAACTCGATCTCGAGATTGCAGAGTGAATCTATGATCGCCGCATTTTCGATGGCCTCGGGTATATCGGCGTACTGCTCCTGCATCTCCTGCGGGCTTTTCAGGTAAAAGAAATCCCCATCCATCTTGAGCCGACGCTCGTCGTTGACCGTGGTGTTGGTGCCGATACACAGCAGGATGTCGTGGAGATAGGCGTCTTCCCTGTTAATATAGTGGACATCATTGGTGGCCACCATGGGTATACCCTGTTTTTTGGCCAGCTTGATCAGTCCGTCATTGAT
>JAPLHM010000017.1 GCA_026389635.1 Chloroflexota bacterium
GACCGACAAGATCGCTAATATCAAGAATAAGAAGGCTGTTAAAAGGAATTTGGCCAATAAGGTCGCGCTGGGCAGCTATGAGAAATACTTAGCTTTCCGCAAGCTGATGCCGTGCGAGATCGGTATCAGGGGTGAGGAGGCCATGTTCACCTCGTTCTCCATCGTGTCAAGGGACAAGAGGGAGCTTTACGGCATGGTCGGATTTAAATGCAAGAAATGCGGCACCCCGAGCTATCCTCCGCAGAGGATATGTCCCAACCCCGACTGCGGCGCGGTGGACCAGAATGAGCCCTACCGTTTCGTCGACAAGAATGCCACGATATTCACCTACACCAGTGATTTCCTGTCTCCCAGCATCGACCCGCCCTCCTCCTACGGCTTCATCGACTTTGAGGGCGGCGGCAGGACCGGCGTGGACTTCACCGACTGTGATGCCAACGCCTTGAAAATTGGCATGCCGGTGGAGTTAGCTTTCAGGATCAAGTTTGCCGATGAAAAACGCGCCGCCGTAAACTATGGCTGGAAGGCCATGCCCATCGTGGCATAAGTAAGTAGAAAACAAGGAGGATAATTAGATGGCAGAAGGAATTAAAGATAAAGTAGCCATAATCGGAATGGGCTGCACCAAGTTTGGTGAGCGTTTCGATGCCGGACCACAGGACCTCATCGTGGAAGCCTTTACGGAATGCCTGGCAGATGCTGGAATTGAAAAGAACGCCATACAGGCGGCATGGTGGGGCGTTCACATGCCGGATATCAGCGTTGGACGTGGGGCAACTACCCTTGGTGTTACCTTGAAATTGCCCTTCATCCCTATTACAAGGGTTGAAAATTTCTGTGCGACCGGTTCCGAGGCCCTGCGTGGCGCGGTCTACGGTGTTGCCTCGGGCGCTTACGATGTCTGCCTGGCTCTGGGCATGGAGAAGCTGAAGGACACCGGCTACGGTGGCCTGCCCCTGGCCGGCGGCCTGGGTTACCAGGCGCCGTTGCGCATGTTTAACATGACTGCGCCGGGCGGTTTCGCCATGATGGCGACCAAGTATTTCTCCCAGTACAACCTCAGCCCTCAGGATGGCAAGATGATGCTGGCCAAGGTTTCGTCCAAGAGCCATAAGAACGGCGCTTTGAATCCCAAGGCGCACCTGCGCAAAGAGATTACCGTTGAACAGGTAATGAATGCTCCGGTTATAGCATGGCCACTGGGTCTTTTCGACTGCTGCGGCGTCAGCGACGGCGCTGCCGCCGCTATAGTCTGCAGGGCCGATATGGCCAAGAAGTTCAGGCAGGACCCCGTATTCGTGAAATCTCTGGCGATATCGGTATCCTCGGGAGAGGAGATGCTTTATACCAAGTGGGACGGTTCGCATGTTGAGCCGGGTTACCGCGCCGGCATAGCTGCCTACAAAGAGGCCGGCATCAAGAACCCGCGTGAAGAGGTCAGCATGGCGGAGGTACACGATTGCTTCTCGATCACCGAGGCTGTCACCATGGAGGACCTGCAGTTCAGCGCCAGGGGCAAGGTCAAGGACGATATAGACGCAGGGCGCTTTAATTCAGACGGCGCGCAGCCCATACAGATCGATGGCGGCCTCAAGTGCTTCGGCCATCCCATCGGCGCCAGCGGCCTGAGGATGATGTACGAGATGTACAAACAATTGCAGGGCAAAGCCGATAAGAGGCAACTCAAGGACCCGAAGGTAGGCCTGACGCACAATATGGGCGGCTTCCCCTCAATGTGCGTTGTAAGCGTCTGTATAGTTGGCAAATAACGGTTATTGCGGGAGGTTATTAAATGGCAGCATTTGTAGTAACTGATGGTCTGAAACAGCTTTTAGGGCAAAAGGAACCGCCCATCGTTTTTAAGGTAGAAGAAGGCGCCATCCAGAGGTACGCATCCGCGGTCGGCGATTCCAATCCCCTCTACAACGATGTCGAATATGCGTCTCAGAGCAGGTGGGGCCGCGTAATGGCCCCGCCCGGCTTCACCGGGTGGCCTATGGCAGCAGGGTTCGACATATTCAAGCTCTTCGAGAAGCTGGCTAAGGCTGGGGCCCCCATGGGACTGCTTGACGGTGGTATTGAGTACGATTTCCTGGCGCCCGTGGGCGCCGGCGACGTGCTGGTCGCGGAGATCAAGATCGCCAGCATTGAAGGGCGTGAAACCAAGATGGGCCCCACCATGGTTACAACGCTGGAGTCCACTTATACCAACCAGCGGGGCGCCGTAGTGCTGGTCGCGCGCAATACCTTCCTCAACTTCTAAGTCAGCCTGTTATTAATATGTGGAGGGACTATGGCCAAACAGATTTATTACGAGGATATCGAAGTAGGCGCTGAGGTCACTGCGCTGAAAAAAATAGCCACCACCAGGATGCTCGTGCAATACGCCGGGGCATCGGGCGACTTTAACCCTCTTCATTACGAGGAGGATTTCGCCAAGAACCTGGGCGTGGGCAAGCCCATAGTGCACGGCCTGCTTAAAAGGGCCTGGCTGGTCAACCTGATGACCGACTGGATCGGCCAGGACGGGAAGCTCAAGAAACTCTCATGCAGATACCGCGGCATGGATTACCCGCGCAAGATGAAAGGCTTCGACCAGCCGCACGATGGCGAAACCTGGTGGTGCAAGGGCAAGGTCACCAAGAAGTACATAGAGAACGAAACCCACCTGGTGGAATGTGACATCTGGGTGGAGAACAGCAAAGGCGAGAAAAACACCACCGGCGGCGCCGTGGCAGCGCTGCCATCCAGGGCTAAATAATCTCGTAACCTTAATTAAAGGAATAGGGGAACATCGCCGGCTGAATGTGGACCTCACATAGCGGCCGGCGATGTTTTATAATATCCCGCCGGACTTTCCTCAGTTTCTGGGGGAAATACGCATTTCTACGTAGTAACTTTTTTGGCTTTAGCGGTTTATAATAGGTAGGGTGGTTAATTATGTTTAACATAGTGCTGGCATTTGTCATCTCCGCGATCATCAGCTACCTGTTAGGCTGTATACCGTCGGCCTACATGGTGGGCAGGGCCTTCAAGGGCGTGGATATACGCCAGATCGGCAGCCATAACATGGGCGCCATGAACACCTTTTATACCATCGGGTTCTGGCCCGGCATGCTGGTCCTGGCGATCGATGTCTCCAAGGGCATGCTGGCCCTCACATTAAGCTATTTGACAGCCATGTTTTTGCTGGTACCGGCCAATCTGGTTGTTCCCGTTGAGATGGTGTCAGGGGTATTCGTCATAGCCGGGCACAATTTTCCGGTCTTCCTCAAGTTCAAGGGTGGCAAAGGCGGGGCCACCGCCATCGGCATATTAGCCTTCTTGCTGGCCTGGGTCAACTGGGTTGATATCGGATCCGTTAAGTTGCCGCTTCCCCTGGGGGATCTCATATACCTGGGGTTATTCCTGCTGCTCATGCTCATAACCCGCTGGCCGACCGGGTCATATGCCATATCTTTTATCGCATTCTGGCTTATCGCGTGGTTTGTATACCAGGACACGGGTTTGTTTATATATGCCATTTTTATTACTGCAGTGCCCGTCCTGATGTATATACCCAGGATAAAGGAGATATGGGCCAAATCAGGCAAAAACCTTATAAGGGGTATCTTCAGACGTAACCTCAAAGACAGGTTGTAGCCTGTTCCCTACCGGGAAAAGGGGTGGCCTTCGCGCTGGAAGTCCGGCAGGTAATG
>JAPLHM010000163.1 GCA_026389635.1 Chloroflexota bacterium
TGTCGAGGCCTTCTCCATCAGCTTTGAGGCAGAAAGCCAGTGTATGCCTTTGCAGGCCTCTTCGATGACGGACTGCGGCACCTGCAGCGCCTTGCCCGCGTCGCGTATGGCGCCGCGTGCCAGGTAGGTGTTGATGGTGGCCACGCAGGAGACGTTGTCCTCCCCGTACTTGCCGTAGATGTAATCGCGCACCTCGTCACGACGCCGCCGGTCGATATCAAGGTCGATATCGGGCGGCTCGTTGCGCAGCGGGTGCATGAAGCGTTCGAAGAGCAGGTCGTAGTGAATGGGGTCGGCGTTGCTGATATCCAGCGCGTAGACCACCAGACTATCTACTGCGCTGCCGCGGGCCTGGCAGCGTATGTCGCGCTCCCTGGCCCAGCGCACGATGTCCCATACTACCAGGAAGTAGCCGCAGAAGCCGAGCTTCTCGATGGTTGCAAGCTCCATCTCCAGCCGGGCGGTCAGCTCCGGCGTCAGGACGGCATATTTGCGCCGCACACCCTCGTAAGCCAGACGGCGCAGGAGACCCTCGGCCGTCTCCCCGGCGGGCAGGTCGAACCTGGGGAAGCGCGGCCTGCCCAGCTCGAGCTCGAGATTGCAGCGCGAGGCAATCTCGAGGGACATTTCGGCGGCGCCGGGGAAGCCTTTGAAGAGGCGCGCCATCTCGGCGGGCGACTTGAAATACTGCTCCACGGTGCGCGGGCAGGGAAGATGGGTGACGGGCAAGATGTGACCGATGGAGTTGAGCAGTTCTTTGGTGCTGTAGTCGCGCATGCTGAGGTGGTGGACGTTGTTGGTGGCCACCGCCGCTATGCCCTGCTCGCGGGCCAGTCCGTAAAGCAGGGGACACAGCGGCGTGCCTTCCCTGGCGGGATAACGGCTCAACTCGATCAAGAAGCCGTCGCCGAAGACCTCGCGGTAGAAGCCTGCCGCCAGGGCGGCGTCGTGTTTACGTCCGCCGGCCAGCAGCGAGGGCACCTCTCCCAGCCTGCAGCCTGAAAGGGCGATGAGGCCGACGTGGAAGCCGGAGAGCATGTCGCGCGTGGCGGACGGTTTACCGCCGCGCCTGCCGCAGTGCATGGCGGTGAGCAGCCGGCAGAGGTTGGAGTAGCCTGCCATGTCGCTGCAGAGCAGGGTGAGGTGGTAGCCCCCCTCTACGTCTATCTCGGCGCCGATGATGGGCTTGACGCCGGACTTTTTAGCGCTGTCGTAGAACCTGATGGCCCCCGTCAGGCGGTTGTGGTCGGTGAGCGCCAGCGAGGGCATGCCGAAATGGCTGGCTTTATCAACCAGTTGGGCCGGGCTGGCGGCCCCGTCCAGGAAGCTGTAATAGGAATGGGTGTGAAGGTGAACGAAAGACATGTCCGGCCCCCTGTAATCCCCGGTCAGTCGAGCACGCGCTGCAGGGACCAGTTCGAGCCGCTCCTGCACAGCTCGTAAGTGCCGGCGACCCGGCACTCGGCGGTGACGCGGATGAGGGTGCGCACCGGCTCCCCATTCCACCATTCCGAAGCCTCCCGCCACCAGGAGAGTATCTCCACCACCCGGTAGAGGCGCCGGCGCCAGATGAAGGCGGTCGGGACGGACTCCCGGCTGATATGGACGGTTATCGGCTCATCAATGTGTCTGGACACCACGCACCACCCCCTTTAACAAAGGCGTGCATGGATTATAATAGAACAAATGTTCTGGTGTCAAATGGGGAGGGGTCTATCTCCAGGCCGGGCTGATGTTGTTGGACTTGCCGTAGGTCAGGCGGCGGACGCCGGCGCCGTCGGCGTTCATTATATATACGTCCCTGTTGCCGTTGACATCGGAGACATAGGCGATCTGTTTGCCGTCGGGCGACCATACCGGGCTGCGGTTGTCATCTATATTTTCGGTGATCTTGCGGGCTGTCAGCGTGGGGAGGGGGGATGACGCGTCCATTACCCAGATGTCGCCTTTGGCGGCGGTGCCCCTCACGCAGACGATTTTGTTGGTGACCGGCGACCAGTCGGGTTCGGAGCCGTCCACGGTGACAAACAGGCCGAACTTCTTCTGGTCGCTGCCATCGGAGTTCATTATGTACAGGATCGGGGTAACAGCATCGCCGTCGCGGTTGGAGGAGAAAAGGATTTTGGAGCTGTCCGGCGACCATGCGGGCACGCTGTTCCATGCCATCCTCTCATTCTCTGAATGGCCTGCGCCGCCTACGGCCGCCACTGCCGGACTGACGGTGAGCTGCTGGACGCCGCTGCCATCGGAATTCATGACGAATATTTCGAGGTCTTTGTCGCCTGCGGCATTGAGCACTTCAGATGTAAAGACTATTTTGGAGCCGTCCGGCGACCACCTGGGCAATGCGCTGCGGCCCTTGAGGTCGCTGAGTCTCTTGCGGTCGCTGCCGTCGGCACTCATGCTCCATATCTGGTAGTTGCCGGACTGGTTGGAGCTGAAGACCATTTTGGAGCCGTCCGGCGACCACCTTGGCAGGCCATCGACCGTGCGGTTGTCGTCTGAAGTTGGCAGGACATCGCTCCCATCAGGGTTAATGGTATATATATGTATGTTCTTATCGCGGTCTGACGCAAAGGCTATTGATCCCGGAAGCCCGGAAGGCTTGTAGCCGGTGGCGGGACCTGTGCAGGCAGCCGACGATGATATTGCCAGCGCAAGCAGGCCGGTCAGGCAGAGAAATTTAAACAGCTTGAAATTGGACATCACGATCTCTCCTCGGGTCTGAAGTTTCTTGCTGGGGAAAGTATAATTGCACCACTCAATATTGGCAAATACACGCGCCGCCCCTTGTGCCGCCCGGAATTAATGCCGGCGTTTATTAAAACAAGGGTTTCGTCGGCGGTTCGGCCAGGTCATGCAGCACGCGCTCAAATACCACCATGTCCGCGGGGGAAAAGCGTTTTCTGATGCTCTCATCGAGTTCATCGGCGAATTTGATGATCTGCGGACCCACCTCGCGGGCTTTTTCTGTCAGGTGAACCATCGCTGAGCGGCGGTCTTCGGCATTCGGCCTGCGTTCCACGTATCCGCTCTTCTCCATGCGGTCGAGGATGCCGGTGATGGTTGAACCGTCCAGCGCCACACGCTGCCCCAGTTCGCCGATGGTTATGCCGTCACCCATCCAGAGGGCATTGAATACCATGTACTGGGGCGTGGTCAGGTTGAAGGGCGACAGCCGCGAATCGTAATGCTCGTAAACCCGGCGCATCACGCGCCCGACATTGAAGCAGATGTGTTCTCCCAGATCATTTACCATAACTGAATACTTTTAGCACAAAATATTTGCGTACAATATAAATAATTGCGCCGTTATTTGTCAAGAACGGGTATCATTATATTGATTGGACAGGTCAAAAAATGAGAAAGCCACTGTTGAGCGCCATAGCAGCCGCCTGTATGGTCTTTATAACGATTGCCGTAGGTTGCAGCAGCCAGCCTGCGCCCGCGGCTGAAGGTAACCTGTCTGTAGAGAACGGGACCCTGGTAATCCTGGTGGAAAACACCTCCATATCATTGAAGGTCAAACAACTGGAGCCCGGCGGGGATGCGCTGGCGGAATTTATACGGTCGATCTTAAATATCCTGGAGGGTAAGGGCAGGTAGTGGATCTGCAGGGACTTTTAAGCGGCACAAGCTTACCCGGCTTTTCCGCCTTCCTGCTGGGCGTTATGGCTTCTATCGGTCCCTGTACACTTGCTACCAACCTGGCGGCCCTGGCCTATATCAGCCGCAGGATATCCGACCGCAGGTTTGCCGTTACCAGCGGCGCTCTTTACACGCTGGGCAGGATGATCACTTATACCGTTCTGGGAATGCTTATCATTTATACGGGGTTGAGCATACCTCTGATCGCCAGTTTCCTGCAGGATTTCGGGGAAAAGGCCGTAGGCCCCCTGTTGATCGCCGTCGGCCTTATCATGCTCTTCATCGACAGGATTTCTTTGGGTGAGCACGGGAGCGGCGTGTCAAACGCCGCAGGCAGATTGGCCGATATGGGCATGCTGGGCGCGCTGCCGCTGGGCGTCGTCCTGGCCCTGGCGTTCTGCCCCTACAGCGCAGTGCTCTTCTTCGGGGTGCTAATCCCGCTTGCTTTCAAAACCAGGGGCGGCGTGGGATTGCCCGCTTTATTTGCGCTGGGCAGCGGCCTGCCAGTGCTGCTTTTCGGTACCCTGCTCTCGCTGGGCGTGGCCGGCGCCGCAAAATGGATAAATTCCATCAGCAGGGCTGAAAAATATATTAGAATAGCCATGGCCATACTTTTTATCGTGATAGGCCTTTTTTACACAGGGCTGTGGCTTAACCTTTATTGAGGGGGCATTGACAAAAGTTTACAAATAGTATTATACTTCTAAATATGTCGAAACATAGAACACTTATTGAGAAAAATGCTATAATTAATGCAGGAGGATAACAATGCGTAAAGAAGAGATTAAAAAGACGGTGCGGCAGGGCTATGCGCAGGTGGCTAAAGGCGGCGGCTCCTGCTGTGGTCCGCAGACGTCCGGCTGCTGCGGGATCGACGTGACCCGGGAGATCGGCAAGGGGATAGGTTATTCCGAGGAGGATATGTCCTCGGTGCCCGATGGGGCCAACCTCGGACTGGGCTGCGGCAACCCGGTGGCCCTGGCATCGCTCAAAGAGGGTGAGGTGGTGCTCGACCTGGGCTCGGGGGCCGGGTTTGACTGCTTCCTGGCTTCGCCCAGGGTAGGTGACAGGGGCAGGGTCATCGGCGTGGACATGACTCCCGAAATGCTGGAAAGGGCACGCGAAAACGCGCAAAAGGGCGGCTATCAAAACGTGGAGTTCAGGCTGGGCGAGATCGAGAACCTGCCCGTTGCCGATAATACGGCGGACATCATCATCTCCAACTGCGTGATCAACCTTTCACCGGACAAGGAAAGGGTTTTCCAGGAGGCCTACCGGGCGCTCAGGCCGGGCGGCCGGCTGATGGTCTCGGATATCGTTTTGCTGGAAGCCCTGCCCGAAACGGTGCAGAGATCGGTTGCCGCGTACATCGGCTGCCTCGCAGGGGCGGCACTCAAGGAAAAATATCTCGCGGCGGTCGCCCACGCCGGCTTTAGCGATGTCAGGATAATCGAAGAGTCCAGCTTCGGCGCCGAATACATGAGCAACGACCCTACGGCAAAAGCTATGCTGGACGATGAAAATGTGAATAAGGACGACCTCAGGAAGGTCGGCAAATCTGTCAGGAGTATCAAGTTCAGCGCCCGCAAACCGGCTTAGCAGGCCGGCCCGCGCTTCAGGCATTGATTGACCCGTCAGGTAACACCCTTCACTACTATTTCTGCCGCGATACAGAGTCTGTTGTTAAAATTTTATTACTGTGGTAATCTGGTACACAGTTATTGGAGCGAAATATAAGCGGTCACGTTTATATATAAAAAAACAGGTAGGAGGTTGTAACATGGCTGATGTATACGCGCAAAAACCCTGGCTCAAATCCTATGACAAGCATGTCCCGGCAAACCTGCAATATCCTGATAAGCCTTACCAGGAGATTGCTCAGGAAGTACTCAATAAATTTCCCAACCGGGCGGCCATGCATTACATGGGGCATACTTTTACTTTCAAGCAGCTGGACGATATGTCCTGCAGGCTTGCCAATTATCTGGTCAAAAATGGTGTGAGTAAGGGTGATATCGTAGGAGTCCACCTGCCCAACCTGCCGGCTTATTACGTCTCGGTATTGGGCATTCAGAAGGCCGGCTGCGTGCTCTCCGGTGTGAGCCCGCTGCTGACAGCAGCTGAACTCAA
>JAPLHM010000008.1 GCA_026389635.1 Chloroflexota bacterium
CCGCCGGCTTCGATCAGCAGGCCGATATCCCTGCCCGGCGGCAGGACGGGGCAACTGAAGGCCACGGCCAGGTCGATGATGTCCTCCATGCCGTAAGCAGGGATTATTCCGCTCTGATGGCACATGGCCTGAAACACCTGGTAGCTGCCAGCCATTGATCCGGTGTGGGAAGCAGCCGACCTGGCCCCCATCTCGGAGCTTCCGCCTTTCCAGACGATTACGGGCTTATGCGGGCAAATCTCCCGCGCCAGCTCTACAAAACGTTGCGGGTCCTTTAAACCCTCGACATAGGCCGCGATCACCTTTGTGTCAGGGTCGGCGCCCCAGTAGGCTATGAGGTCTTCCAGGGTGAGGTCACACTGGTTGCCGATGCTGATGACGCCGCTGAAGCGAAGGCCGCGGGCACTGCCCAAACGGAGCATGATCTCACTCACCCAGCCGCTCTGGCCCACGAAACCCACGCCACCGGGATCAAGCGGCATCCTGGCGTAGGGGACAACCGTATTCACGCGTCCTCTCGACGTGAAAATGCCCATGCAGTTGGGACCGATTACCCTCACACCACCTTCGCGGGCAATGGCTACCATTTTCTTCTCCGCCTCTTTTCCCTCGGTACCCATCTCGCTGAAGCCTACCGCGTGCACTACGGCGAACTTCACCCTCTTGCGGGCGCAGTCCTCCATGGCGGCAGGAATAGCCCGGGCGGGTATGGCCAGCACGGCCAGGTCAACCTCACCGGATATGGCGGCCAGGTCCGGGAAGCACTTCAGCCCCATGATCAGACTCTCTTTATGGTTGATGGGGTAGATGGCGCCGGCGTAGCTGTCCTTGAGCATGCTGTTGATAAACATGCCGCCGGATTTCCACTCATCCTTCGAGGCCCCCACTATGGCCACTGAACGAGGCTCGAAAAGGTACTTCAAGTCCGGCGCAGGTAAACGGGTCATTACATGCCTCCTCTGATTATGGGGTAACAGGTATTTCTGTGTATGTCACTTATCGCGCTATGGGGCTAATTATCTTATGCACTTCGCCCCTGTGTCAAAGCCCCGGGCATTGTGTTATATTACTGTCGCTGCATGCAGGGGCACGGGTAATTATTAATCGAGGAGGAAACCCATGGCGTACGAGACTATTATTTATCAGGCCGGTGGAGGCATAGGCAGGATCACTTTGAACCGCCCGCAGGCCATGAACGCCCTCACTCCTGCCATGCTAAAAGAACTGAAAACCGCCGTACTCGCAGCCGGCAAGGACGATGATGTAAAGGTCATCGTGCTGACAGGCGCCGGCAGGGCCTTCTGCGCCGGGGTTGACCTCAAGGCGCTGGGAGACCAGAAGCTGGTCAACGGCATGGTCGGCGATATACTCGACCTGCCCGCCCGGGAACTGATAAATGCCATACGCTCCGTGCCAAGGGCGGTGATCTGCATGGTCAACGGTTTCTGCTTCACAGGGGCACTGGAGATCATGCTGGCCTGCGATATCGTGATCGCGTCGGAGGAAGCCAAAATCGGCGATACGCACGCCAAGTGGGGCCTGCGGCCGACCTGGGGTATGAGCGCCCGCCTGCCGCGCAGGGTAGGTTACCTCAAGGCTAAGGAAATCTCGTTTACCGCCGAGGCCATCACCGGCAAGGAGGCTGAGCGCATCGGGCTTATCAATATGGCGGTCCCGGCTGATAAGCTGGAAGAGGCACTGCAGGGTATGGCGAAAAAGATTATGGGCAACAGCGCCCAGTCCATCGCGGCCTACAAGAAACTTTACAATTCTAACGAGAGTCTGACCCTGGACAAGAGCCTCGAACTGGAATTCGGCAGCGACTTCGAGATCACCGACAGCCTGGAGCGGCTGTCAGCTTTTATTAAAT
>JAPLHM010000230.1 GCA_026389635.1 Chloroflexota bacterium
CAGGAAAGCCCGGATGAAATATTTACCTGCAGGTAACTCAACTTCCCAGCGCCCATCTTTACCTGACTTCAGCTCAACGGCAATCTCTCCTACGTCATAAGAAGGTATTTTGGGACAATCGCCACACAACTGGCTATATCCTCCGGTTGCCACAGCTTTGAGGATCGTGATAGAAGCCCCCTGATATGTCTGTGCCGCTGCCCCTTCAGGCAGTGATACTTCGCTATCAGTAACAACTCCAGCAATTTTTCCCGTGCCTACATCCACTACAGGCGTTGATAAACCTGGTTTTCCGGCGCCTGTATCAGGATTCTGGCAACCCGGTATTGATGCCGTAATAACCAGTACTAAGACAGCAACAATGCTCCAAATCGTGACTCTCCATTTTCTCACCTTCACGCCTCCTTTTGGAGTCTTATACTTTGTATATACTCCTGCTAATAGTTTATCTATCGAAGAATGGTTTATCAAGGGCTCCATCATTGGAGTAGCCGCCCTGCTCCCAGTATCCCTTGTAAGCCGGGTTGTCCGACAGCTCGATTTTGGTCACCCACTTGATCCACTTGTAGCCCCACTTATCTTCGGCAACCAGCTGGAAGGGGAAGCCGCGCTCGGGAGGCAGCTCCACCCCGTTGATTTTGTAGGCCAGCATGATGTTTTTATCCTGTATGTACCTGAGGGGCATAGAGGTGGTGTACCCATCATATGCGTGAAAGATCACGGTATTCGCCGCGGGCAGTACGCCGGCCGGGTTGATGAGGTCGCCGACCAACACCCCCTCCCACAGGATTTTGACCGACCAGCCCTCCACGCAGTCCAGTGTGACCGGCTTGCTGTAACCCTTATGCCCGGACACCACCCCGGCATATGTGTAAGAGAGCGGTTTATCCACCAGTCCCGTGACCGCCAGCCTGTAGGAGTCCATATCCACCCGCTGGGGACCCTTGATCGAATTCTCATGGAAATCGCCGAGGGCTGAAAGGCGTTCTCCCTGGTATTCCTTCACCTGCACGGCGGCTAGGTCTCTGTTATCAGATACGGTGTTGCCGGCGCAGCCTGTCAGCAGCGCAGCCAGCATCGATGCGCCCCACGTCGTCAAAATAATCATATGCTTAAGCCTCATCCATGTCTCCGGTTACCTGGCGAAGTTGATGGCGAATACGGCGTGTATCATAACCGATACCAGGAAGAATAGCCACAGGTAGCAGTGGTATTTGTAAAATTTGAGGTATGTCTTGTTATGCATCAGGCCGCGCGAGAATTGAAATCCCGGTATTTGCCATGTTTTATCCATTTGTGCCCGGGCGCGTTCAGCGGACGCGTGCCTCGACGGCCGCCCAGTCGATATTCTTGAGGAAAGCCTCGATGTAATCGGCGCGCTTGAGCCCGTAATCGGTTATGAAGGCATGTTCGAAGACGTCCAGCACCAGCAGCGGCTGGCAACCGGCCGGGTGGCCGACGTCATGCTCGTTGACCCACTGGTTGAAAAGTTTGCCCTCAATTGTATCCTGGTAGAGTATGGTCCAGCCGATGCCGCGCATGGTTGCCGTGCCCTTGAGGTCCTGCAGCCAGGCGTCATAGCTGCCGAAGTTGGCGGCCA
>JAPLHM010000135.1 GCA_026389635.1 Chloroflexota bacterium
TGGATGCCCGTAGACCTGTATACGGGTGGCGCCGAGCACGCCACCATGCACCTGCTGTATTCCAGGTTCTTCGTCAAGGCCATCAGGGATATAGGCATAGTTAAATTCGACGAGCCTTTTACGCGGCTCTTCAACCAGGGCATCATCGGCAGCCAGGGTGAGAAGATGAGCAAGTCAAAGGGCAATGTGGTTACCCCCGATGACTATGTTTCCCAGGTGGGGGCGGACGCGGTGCGGGTCTACCTCATGTTCGTGGGACCCTGGGAACAGGGCGGGGACTGGAACGATAACGGTATCGTGGGCATGAGCAGGTGGCTGAACCGGGTATGGAGCCTGGCAACAGCGGATTACCAAGAGAAAAGCGTGGACTCGGAGACCGCCAAAGATTGCATGCGGATCATGCATAAAACGATTAAGAAGGCCAGCGGGGACATCGAGCGTTTCCGTTTTAATACCATGCTGGCGGCGCTGATGGAATATACTAATGTTTTGATCAAGGTGCTGGAAGCCGGGAGCGTCCCGGCGGCGCAATGGAAGGAGTCCATTAAGATGTTGCTGCTGCTGATGGCGCCTTCCACTCCCCACATGGCCGAGGAGCTCTGGACGGGAGCGGGGTATGCCTACAGCATACACCGGCAGGCCTGGCCGGACTGGGATCAGGAACTGGCGGCGGACGAGGAGGTGACGCTGGTGGTACAGGTCAACGGAAAACTGCGGGATAGGCTATTAGTGCCCGTTGACATCGGCGAGGCTGAGGCTATTAAACTGGCCCTTGCCCAGGAACGTATCCAGGCCCACATCACGGGCAAAAGTGTGGCCAGGACGATTTACGTGCAGGGGAAACTGCTCAATATCGTGCTTAAATAATGCACGCGCTATATTAAGAAGCGAATAAAGGTAAAGGGGTGAAATGATGCTGGAACCGCTGTTGACAGTGAAGCAAAAGGAGCTGCGTGATGAAGTGCGCAGGTTTGTGAAATCCGTGCCCAAGCAACTGCTGCTGGACATGGATGCCGACAGGGTGCGGTATCCCCGCGAATACGTGGTCAGCCTGGCCAAAAGCGATCTGCTGGGGATGCGCTTTAACCCTGCTTACGGAGGCAGGGGGCTGAAGTGGGCGGAAGAGATCGTTGCGCTCGAGGAGATAGGTGTGCTGGGCATGTCGCTGGCCTGCCTTTTCTCGCTGGTCAGCATCGTGGGCGAGGCGCTGGACGTCTTCGGCAGCGATCAACAGAAAAAGAAGTACCTGGGGCCGCTGCTGAAGGGCAAGATATTCTGCGCCGAGGCGCTGACCGAGCCCAGGGGCGGGTCCGATTTCTTCGGGGCCACCACCACCGCCGTTCAAAAGGGCGATTATTATATTTTAAACGGGCAGAAGAGGTTCGTAGTGGGGGCGGACGGGGCCGACATATTCCTGGTGTACGCAAAGACCGAGGGGGCGCCGGGGAAGTCCATCAGCGCCTTCATCGTGGAGCGGGACACGGGCGTGGAAGCTAAATACATCTACGGCCTGCTGGGCACGCGGGGCGGCGGCGCAGGACGCCTGGTATTTAAGGATGTCAAAGTTCCTAAGGAAAACCTGGTGCTGGGCCTCAACCGTGGGGCCGATGTATTTAACCAGATGATGATTCCGGAGAGGATGACCTCCGCCGCCGGGGCTGTGGGTCTGGCCAGGGCGGCGCTGGAGTTGGCCACCAGGTACAGCGACAAGCGCAAGGCTTTCGGACGCAAGATACGTGAATTCGAGGGAGTAAGTTTCAGGATAGCCGACAGCGTTACT
>JAPLHM010000218.1 GCA_026389635.1 Chloroflexota bacterium
GCAGGAATTTATCATCATCCCCAACGCGGATGGCCGCTTTACCTACATCATGAAACGGCTTTTCCCCTGGCTGGTGGAAATGGTGACCGATTCGCAGGTCAGGAAGGTACAGAAGACAAAGTAAATCGTTGAGCAGGGAGGGAAAATGGTTAAAGACGACAAACGCAGGCTGATCGCCTCGCTCGAGATAGTGACAAGCGTTGGTCTCATTTTGTTCTGGCTTGCATTCTTCACCGTGGGACTGGCGCCGGACAAGGCGCCTCCCTGTTATTTTGCCTATGAAAACTCCTTTCCTTTTCCCGATACGCTTCTCGCCATATTGTTGCTGGTAGCCGGTGAACGCCTACTGAGGTCGAGGCCGGGTGGGCGCCCGCTGTCCCTGATTGCCGCCGGGGCACTGGTTTTCCTGGGACTGCTCGATTTCAGCTTTAACCTGCAGAACGGCATATACATGACCTCCACCATTGACCTGGTATTGAACGCTTTTATCAACGTCTGGTGTGTCGGCTTTGGCCTCGCCATCGCTGTGCTGATAGGAAGGAAACCAGTTGCGTAAGGGCCTGATTATTGCCGGCTCGGTTTTACTCGTACTGGTTCTGCTTGTAACCGCGGTGTCTGCCGTCATCATTCAGAGGAGCTTTACCCCGGTTGACGGCGTGGTCAAGCTGAAAGGCTTAAAAGCGGAAGCAAAGATTTACCGGGATAGCTGGGGCGTCCCGCATATTTATGCCGATAATGAGGATGACCTCTTCTTCGCGCAGGGATACGTGCAGGCACAGGACCGCCTGTGGCAGATGGAACTGCACCGCCGCATGGGTAGCGGGACGCTGTCAGAGATTTTCGGCGAATCCACACTGGAATCCGACAGGCTCTACCGCACCATAGGATTGAGACGGTCTGCCGCCGACTCATATAAGGAACTGGACCCTGCCATGCAGGGGGTGCTTCAGTCATACTGCAAAGGCATTAACGAATTTATCAGGGTCAACGGCAATAACCTGCCGCTGGAATTCACCATCCTGGGATTCAAGCCTGCCGATTGGGACCCGACAGACTCGCTGACCGTCTCCAAATTAGTGGCCTGGGGCCTGGGTAAAAATTGGGAGGTGGAACTGACCCGCGCAAGGATAGTACAGAAGCTGGGAGAGGAGAAGGCCGGACAGCTCCTGGCCCCCTACCCGGAGGGCGG
Source organism: Chloroflexota bacterium (assembly GCA_026389635.1). Taxonomy (GTDB): domain Bacteria; phylum Chloroflexota; class Dehalococcoidia; order GIF9; family UBA5629; genus CAIMUM01. The sequence continues at coordinate 1,190 of JAPLHM010000218.1, forward strand.
ACCGCTGGTCGTGCCGCTCGAATTAATAGCCTATTCATTAGGTTCAAAGGTTGCAGTAGGGTTGCAACCGGTTTCAGATTGTCTTGGAAGCAACAACTGGGTAGTTGACGGGACAAAGACAGTCAGCGGCCGGCCGCTGCTGGCCAATGACCCCCATTTATCGGTCATGATGCCGTCCATCTGGTATGAGACCGGCCTGCACGGCGCCGGGTTCGAAGTGGCGGGTGTGTCTATACCGGGGTGTCCGCTGATCAACATCGGGCGCAACCGCGACATCTCCTGGGGCATCACCAATCTGCCGGCCGACACGCAGGATTTTTTTATCGAAAAGCTCAACCCGGCCGACGGCCTGCAATATCAATATAAGGGGGAATGGAAACCGCTGCAGGTGCTGGAGGAATCCATCAAAGTACGTGGCCGCAGCGAACCCGAGAAGCTGCAGGTCCGGTCATCGCTGCACGGGCCGCTGATGGATAAAGTCATAAGCGGGCTTGAGCAGCCACTGGCGCTGCAATGGTACGGCAGCCGTACCAGCAGTTTGATCAAGAGCGTTTACCTGCTGGACAAGGCTGCTAACTGGGAGGAGTTTCATGAAGCGCTGCGCCTGTGGGACACCCCCAGCCAGAACATTGTTTATGCCGACCGGGGTGGCAATATCGGTTACCAGTCGACCGGACTGATCCCCGTGCGCACTAAAGGCCTGGGTACGGTCCCCGTCCCGGGTTGGACGGGTGAATACGACTGGACGGGCAGCATTCCGTACGACCAGCTTCCCAGCGTGCCGAACCCGTCCAATCATTTTATAGTTACAGCCAACAATAAAGTGGTTTCAGACAACTATTCATATTTTATGACCTATGACTGGTCCCCTGCCTACCGTGCACAGCGCATCACGGAGCTGCTGCAGGCTAAAGAAAAGCTGTCTGTCGACGATTTCAGGGAGATCCAGGCTGATATCTACGACATACCGGCCAGCATCTTTACACCCTATGCCCTGCAGG
>JAPLHM010000285.1 GCA_026389635.1 Chloroflexota bacterium
CCGATGCCTTTGCCGGTGGTACCTATAGCCTCAGGCCCGCGTTTCTCCTCGTCCAGCCTGTCGAGCAGGATATGCCAGGGCATGATGATGTGTGCGCGGTCGCTGATATGCAGGTTGCCGATATCCACGCCCCTCGCCTCAAGGCTGTCCATCTCTTCCAGTAATACCCTGGGATTGATGACGACACCATTACCTATGATGCACGCTGTGCGCGGGTAGAAGATGCCTGACGGCACTATATGCAGCTTGAATTCTCCACCAGGGTTTATAACCGTATGGCCGGCGTTATCGCCGCCGGAGAAACGTATGACAGCATCCGCCTTCTCGGCCAGAAGGTCTACTATTTTGCCTTTGCCTTCATCGCCCCACTGAGCGCCAATAACAGCTACAACTGACATTTTATTAATCCTGAAATAGAAATACTTGCAGACCTAATCATATAAAGATGGACGAGGTGAATTGCAATAATCAACTCCGGGAAATATAACTCTTGCCCCATAAGTAGAGGAGGATGCCGCCGCCTGATATCAGCACGGCAAGGCCTACGACTACGGTGAGAAATATGAGCACAGGCGTATCTAAATTCACCCAGCGCATACCTACCACCGCAAGGCTGACGCCGGCCACAATGCATGCAAACACCAGCGCAGCAAGAGAAGTGAGGCTCGCCTCGAATACCCGGTCACTCATAGTATTGACCTGTTCGTGTATACTCCTTTTATTTTCTTGCCTGCCGCCAGACATGTGCAAACCGCTGCCCGGCGGTCACAAAAGAAAGGACCACCACTATGGCCAGTGCTATGAACACCTGGTTTAAGAGCAGTCCGAGCGCTAATATTATAACCCTCTCAACACGCGTAAACAAGCCAACCGTGCAATCGATATTGAGCCCCTCGGCCCTGGCCCTGATATAACTGGTCAGGAACGACCCCATCATGGCCAGGAATATGAGCACGAGCTGCAATGTAACGTCGTAAGGCCAGACGCCGGGGCCGGTGATGAAGATAAAGCTTAGAAAAAGTGCCCCCTCGGTGACCCTGTCAGCGGTAGAATCGAAGAGAGCCCCGAAACTGGAGGTCTTTTCCATGTAGCGGGCAAGGGCACCGTCCAGCAGGTCGAACAGCCCGGCCAGTAAGAATATGAGGGCGCCTGCCACGAGGTGGCCGAAACCTATGACCACCGCTGCCACCAGGTTTACAAGCAGGCCGATAGCGGTCATGATATCAGGCGTTAGCCTGAGCCTGCTGATGAGAGGGACAAGGGGATCGGTTATCAAACGGCCTGCTTTCCTGCGTAACTCCTGGAAATTTGACACTTCTTTATCCTTTTAAATTCACCCGCAGATGGATTTGTAGTAATCGACGACCTGCCGGCTAACGCTTTCCCAGCTGTAATTGTTGGCTGTGGCCACTCCCTTCTCCGCCATTGCCAGTCTCAATTGCCTGTCGGTCAGCAGCTTCAATAGGGCATCAGCCAGGGCGCGCGGGTTCCTCGGCCGGGCCAGCAAACCCTCCTGACCGTGAGTGAGCACACTGGCATAGCCCGGTATATCGGTTGCCACGACCGCTGTGCCGCTGGCCATGGCCTCCAGCAGGACTATGCCGAAGCTCTCACCACCGGTGGCCGGGGCACAGAATATGTCGGCCGTGCGGTAATACCCGGGCAGATCGGCGAAGGTGACGTAATGAGTGAATACTGCGCGGTCGCCCAACAGGATTTTGGCCATGGTCTTATACTGGAAGCGCAGTCTGAGACCGGGGCCTGTGATAATCAGCCGGAAGTTGGGGAAGTCCTTCTTTACCAGAGAGCATGCACGGATGAGGTCGCCCACACCCTTACGCTCTTCCAGCCTTCCCACGAAAAGTATATTCAGCCTGTCGTCCTTAAACTCGGTCCTGGACGGACCCTCGGGGCGGTAGTGATTGATATCCACCCCGTTAGGGATGATGCGGTAGTCGGCTGGAAGATATTTTGATATGTAGTCACGGGCTGGCTTTGAGACGGCGATTTTCCCGTGAAGCTTGGCGCCGAGTTTACGCATGGTAGGACGGTTCAGCCAGTACAGGCCGGAGCGTTCATGGCAGGCATGGAACGTGCCCACGTTGATTGCCTGTGACTCGATAAGAGTGCTCAGGCAGAGCATGGGGATGAAGGGTTCATGCAGGTGGATCACCTCAAACCTTTCCCTGTCCAGGACACGCCGCACCTGGTGCGGCAGCCATGGGGAGAGCGCGATGCGGGCGGTGGTGCCCCCGTAGGGAATGGGTATCGGCCGGCCGACGGCCGTGACCTCCTCGTTGAAATAGCGTACGCTTTTTTTGCGCACCGGGGCCATGATCTTAACTTCGTGGCCCAGCAGGTGCAGGTGGTGGGCCAGGTACGATACGTGGTTGATGACGCCGCCGGGATGAGAGTAATCGTATGGCGAAACCAGCCCGATTTTCATTATCTTGCCGTATCAGGGCCCTTCCCGTTTACTTTCCCTTTTTCAGCGCCTGGTGGGCTCATACTGATTCCGGCAGGCAGACGGGCCTCTGCTGTTCCTGCCCTGTGATAAACTGCTCTACGCGCCTGCGGGCTTCGTCGTCCGAATATTGGATGGGCGGAGATTTCATGAAATAGGAACTGGGGGCTACCATGGCGCCGGCCAGGCCACGGTCTTTGGCTATCTTGAGGCAACGGACAGCATCGATAACAACGCCGGCCGAGTTGGGGCTGTCCCAGACCTCGAGCTTGCATTCAAGGTTGAGAGGCAC
>JAPLHM010000130.1 GCA_026389635.1 Chloroflexota bacterium
CCGATCATTGGTTGGGCCATAGCTGGTATATTGGGCATTCTTGAAATTGTCCTCTGGATAGTATTAATGGTAAAAGCTTACCAGGGAGTTAAGTTCAAGCTGCCGATAGCCGGTGACCTGGCCGAGAAATGGTCAGCCTGAACGGGTGCGCGCTAAGGCGGTAATACTACCCGGTAGAATGTCTCCGCCAGGTCGTACCCGTGGTCTTTGCCGTAAGTCGCTAAAAAGCTCCTGTAGGCATCTTCCCAGCCGGGAGGGAAATGGCCTACCTGGCTCTTATGACACTTAAGCGCCGAGATCTTGCTGTCAAAGGTGGCGGTGACATCGATGAAGTGGTTGGGCTGCTCGGCGCCCCAGAACAGCAGTTCCTTGACCTTGTGCGGCAGGTAGCCCTCCTCTATGAGGTCGGGGTAGGCCAACCTGTCCCGGGCAAAAGGATAGACCGCGTCCAGCACTACCTGCCCGGTGATGCGATGGTCCCGGTGCCACACATATTTCCTGTAGGGGTCCGGTGCCGCTACAACATCCGGCTTATACGTGCGTATCACCTTTACCAGCTCCTTGCGGAACTCCGGCGTGTCCTCGATGGACTGGTCATCGTGTTCCAAAAAGACCACGTCGGATACGCCCACCGAGCGCGCCGCATCCATCTGCTCGGCCCGCCTGATTTCAGTCAACTGCGCCGGCGTTATGGCGGGGTCATCCGTGCCCTTGTTGCCGTTGGTGCAGATTATGTATACGGCTCGTTTACCATCCCTGGTCCATTGCGCCACCGTGCCCCCGATGCCGAATTCGGGGTCATCGGGGTGCGGGGCTATTATCATAAGGTCGAATTTTTCTGTCATAAAATGTTCCCCTGGCGGCATTTAATAGATTATTTGAGTTGCCGCCTTAGCGGCAGTTACAGGCGTCCTGCAAATGTCTTCGTACTCGCGGGTTATCCTGCGGGCTATGGAGTCCCAGCCGTAGTGATTTGAGAGCGTTGACCATGACCGGTCTATGTCCTGTCCATTCCCTTTGAGGAATATGCCGATATGCCGCGCCAGGCTGATCGGGCTGTTATCGGGGATTGTTTTACATAAATTACTTAGTCTGGATATCTCGGGTATCTCGCCCACCGGGGTTGCCAGGACGGGTGTGCCGCAGGCCACGGATTCAAGCGCGGTCAGGCAGAAACTCTCGTAATACGACGGGATCACGCAGAGGTCGGCCGCGTTGTAGTACAGGTACATTTTTTCATGCTCGACCGGCCCCGCGAAGATGACGCGCTCCCTGATATCGTCCGGACCGTGCCGGCTACTGCCCTGCCACCATCCGCCCATATAACGGTTATCACACCCAATGACCAGCAGTTGAAAATCACCTTCCTTACCGGGCATGGAGGCCGCCTGCAACAGGTTTTCCAGCCCCTTGATGGGATCGGGACGGCCTACGAAGAGCAGTGTTTTCTTCTCCGGGAGGCCACAGGCTGCCCTGGCGGCCTGCCTGTTGAGGGGGCGGAAGAGCGAAAGGTCGACGCCGCAGGGGATGACACTGATCTTGTCCGCAGGGGCGCCGTATCTGTTGACCATCTCCGATTTTTCAACCGGGGTGGAGGCGATAACACGGTCACAGGAATTAATGATCAATCTTTCATGGGATATCCTGGAGGCAGGCTCCACCGTCCCCAGCGGCGAGCCGTTCTTGAGGGCGCCCAGGGTGTGAAACATGCTGATGTGCGGGACCTGCCAGAGCTCCTTCAGACGGTTGCCTGCCAGCCCCGATAGCCAGTAGTGACTGTGGATAAGGTCGTAGCGCAGGCCCATCTCACGGCGGTAAGAGTCAACAGCCTGCGCCAGACTGCCGGCGTATTCCGCGTGACCGGCCTCTGATGCACTGCCGCAGGCGCCGATATGTATTAACCTGACATTGCTGGAAGGTCCGCTCAAGCCGCACGGCTCGTCACCCTGATGTGAGCAGGTGAAAATATCGGTAGCTATGCCCAGCTTTCCCATCTCCCGGGAAAGGTTCTGGATGTATACGTTCATGCCGCCCGTGTAGCGGCCCCCCGGCCTGCTCCAGGGACAACTGTGCATGCTAAGCAGCGCAATACGTAAATGGTGCATAAGTAAATTATTCCCGTTAGGGGACGCCTAAAGCTTAATTATACATCTAAAAAGCGCGGTCTCCTTACCGCCAAGGTGAAACTTGTATTTTTCTGCCCCCTTGAGGAAATCGTAGCAGGACTTTCCCCGCGCGATGGAGTCCCTGATGCTGTAATACTTGGATAGCAGCCCGGCGCTCAGCCAGCCGTAATCTGGTGAATAGCCGCTGTTGTAGAGGTAGATGCCGCCCCCATATTCAAAGCACAGGGTTGCCGCTATGGGTGTGGAATTTAATTCCAGTATCCCCAGGCGCAGCATGCCGCGGGCCTGGCTGGAGGAGATTATGTCCCTCATGAATAGCTCCACGCTCGGCGTGAGGAACCTGTTCTTATCTTCCCTGCTCTCCCGGAAGAAGTCCAGGAAGAGATCTATATCGGCTTCTGAAGCCTCGTCTTTTACCCTGTAGGATACTTCTCCTTCCTCGTTGAGCCGCCTCTCCTTGCGCAGCAGTTCGTGACGCTGCTTGCCGCTCAGCAGCGCAAGGTAGGCCGGCAGGTCGGCCGGCAGGTCCAGTGACACTGTGAACTCGTCCGGACTGCATGTCACATCCAACCCCAACTCGCGCGCAACAGGTACCAGCAAACGGTATGCGCCGGAGCCGGGCAGCAGCGGCCCCAGGTCCAGCGCCGCCGCCCCGGTCTCGGACAGGTGATGCAGCAGCGTGCTGTAGAAAACCTGCTCGCGGCCTTGTTCGACCACGAAATCCTGGAAATCGAACAGATTATTGGCGCCGATAAAGCGCACTATCCCATCCTGCAGGCGCAGGGGCGCTATGCCGATAACTGTGCCGTCTTCCTCGACCGCCCCGGCAGATAACGTGCTTCCCGCACTGAAATGTTTCCACCAGGCCTCGGCCCAGTCGGGCGATGAGAAGAGCAGGCCGCCCTGCGAACGCAGGTAAATATCCTGCCAGGGCCGCCGCAGGTCATCGAAATTGCGCTGGTAAAATCGGGCCATTAAAATAGTCCTCTGACTTTTTATACGGGGGGAACGGTT
>JAPLHM010000293.1 GCA_026389635.1 Chloroflexota bacterium
TGCAGACGCTGGTGACCATATCTTCAGAACGTACCAATACGGTGGTATTCCCCCTGCCAATCGATATAATTATGCCGATATTGCAAAAGCAAGCCGGTGAGCAAAAGAAGCCGGGCGCCTGATAAGGAAACAATACTATGAAATAAGGGCGGCCGTGAGGCCGCCCTTATCATTACCCGCTGCCGGGGATGGGTAATACATCGCCTGCCAGGATCTCCTGCGTAGAGCCGTCGTCCAAGCGCAATACCAGGTGGCCGGACCCGTTGATGGATTCGGCTAAGCCCTCGATGGCGCTGTTCCCCGATTGAACTTTCACGCGCCGGCCTATAGTATCCATGCCGGCAGCCCATTGACTGATGATTGCAGCCGGTTTTTCAGTCTGCAGGTAGAGGTCTTCCAATTCCGTATACACGCCCAGCGCTACCTGACCAACCGGCAGTTCATGTCCCAACTGCGCAGAGAGGCTGGTGGCCAAACCGGCTATCTCAGGATACAGGCCGGTGTCGAAATTAATATTGATGCCGATGCCTATTATGCTGTAGCTGACTATACCGTCGGTCAGCCCGTGTTCGATCAATATACCGCAAACCTTACGTCCGCCGATGAGTATGTCATTGGGCCACTTGATGCCGGCCGCGATTCCCAGCCCTTTAATCGTGCGGAATACTGCCAGGGCGGAGATGGCCGGCAGGAGGTGAACTGCCGGCATGGCAGGGCGCAGGATTATGGATGTTGCCAGCCCGCCCCGGGGGGACAACCACGACCTGCCCAGCCTGCCGCGGCCGGACTGCTGCGTACCGGCTATGACGGCAGTGCCCTCGGGCGCCCCCCTGTCAGCCATCTCACGGGCTACATCCTGCGTAGAAGAGGCAACGGGCAGGTAATGCAGCTCTTTGCCGATGAAGCTGGTGGTCAAATTGTTTTCTAAATAACTGACGATGTCGGGCATGTTAAAGCTGTATAAATATATCAGAGAGAGCAAACCATGTATAATTGATGAGCGTAATCATACAGGGAAAGCGCAATATCACGGGGGGTTTGAACAATGGAAGGCAAGGATATGGGGCAGTTGGCTGAACAGGTTGCTGAGCTGATTGTGAATTCGAAACGGTGCGTGGTTTTCACCGGGGCGGGCATCAGCACGGAGTCCGGCATACCGGACTTCCGGGGCGAGGATGGCATCTGGACCAAGATGGACCCCGAGGATTTCACCATCCAGAGGTTTGTCGACCGGCCTGAGGTGAGGAAGATGCAGTGGAAGCTGCTGTCTGAAGGGGGACTGGTTAAGGATGTGCAGCCGAACGCGGCCCATTACGCTGTCGCCGAGATGGAAAAATTAGGAAAGCTGGACTGCGTGGTAACGCAAAACATCGACAACCTGCACCAGATGGCGGGCGTACCGGATGAGAAGGTATTCGAGCTGCACGGCAATATGCAGTACGCGCGCTGCCTGGGCTGCCGCAAGCGCTATCCCATGGCGGAGATAATAGCGCGCCTTGCCGTGGAGGAATTGCCGGAGTGCGAGGCCTGCAGGGGCATCCTCAAGCCCGACGCTGTATATTTCGGCGAAATGTTGCCGCAGGCCGTGCTAAGCGAGGCTTCCCGGCGGGCTAACCAGTGCGACCTGTGCATTGTCATAGGCTCAACATTAGTCGTGTACCCTGCCGCCTTAATACCGGAATATGCGCATAACGCAGGGGCCAAAATCGTGATCATCAATATCGGCGCCACCCCCATGGATTCCAAGGCGGCTGTATGCATCGAGGGCAAGGCCGGGGAAACTATGAGCAGTATCATGCAGCATGTCAGGGCCGGAATATAAATAGATATATATGAATAGATATATTGACAAGCCCAGGATACAATGTTAGATTGTGAGAAATACCACACGCATGGAGGTGTCAATTTGAGAAAGGCGGCTATAGCCATCCTGATGTTGGCTGTGATAGTTTCGGGATGCGTGAGACCGGTGGTAAATACCAAATTGGCCCCCCTTGCCTATATCGATTCCGTATCGTCCCCACAGGTTTACACCGGCGAAAAGATAATATTCACCGGGCATGCAATTTCATCCAACGGCCAGATTGTGGGCTACAACTGGCGCTCCAGCGTCAACGGGAATTTGAGTCAACTCGCCTCTTTCGAGACTGATGCGCTGACCTCGGGCCAGCACACGATCTGGTTCAAGGCGCAGGACAATTACGGCAACTGGTCCGACGAGGTTGGTACGAACGTCACTGTGAAAATCCCCGGGGGACCGGAGGAGATGTCGATCAGGGTTTTTACGGCTACACCCCCCGTGATAAAAGACGGTGACTGGTCCACGTTGACCTGGGATGTAAAAGGGTACGGCAGCGTGCGCATAGATCCCGACATCGGCGATGTATCCATGTCCGGCAGCCGGACGGTACAGCCCAGGAAGGACACGATCTACACCATCTTTGCCAGGAATGATGAGGGGACATTGACGGCCGGCACAAGCATCATCGTGACTCCGCTGTACGTATACACTACCACCCTGTATTCGGTTGCGGTAGAGGATGGCACGGTAAGGAAGGATAAAGTGGTTCTCGACCCTGTCCTGGTTGGGCAGAACGAGATGCAGATCCCGATGCAGGGCTTCCTGAGCTTCGACATATCTTCCATCCCGCGCGATGCCATTATCAAAAGCGTGAACCTTGATGTCTCCAATTCCGTGGTGGTCAATTCACCCTTTCCCTGGCAGGGCGCGCTCAATATTTATAACCAGCAGTTTGGAAACTCCCTGAGCCCTAATGATTACATGGTTATCGTGCCCGCGGGCTATGTTTTCAGCTGGAACTACAATTTTGTGGCCACCATGATGCCGAGCACACCGTTTACCTCGCCCGATTTCGTCTCCACGCTGCAGAAGCAATTGGATGCGGGCAGCGACCGCTACCAGTTACGCCTGCAATTTGAAAAGTACTATTATTACAGCCGGGCAGATTATACCAACCAGAGATATACGGGAGTCTACAGCGGCGAAAGCAGTGCCAACTACATCGATATCAGCGCAGGCAACGCCAAATTGATCGTTCGCTACGTGTTGCCGCAGTAGGGTTAAACCGGTTCTGTTCGAGAATAAAATAGGGCGTGCCCCTCAGGCTGGCCTGATTTCCTCAAGGTCGAAACGGAAGTTTTCTATGACCGGGTTGGCCAGCAGCTTTTTACACATATCCTGCAATTCGGCCCGTGCCTTCTCCAGGTCGTTGGCCGCAATCCTTATCTCGATGTATTTGCCCGCCCTGACCTCTTCCACGTTGCTGAAACCGAGCGTGTGAAGGGCACCCTTGATGGTCAGGCCCTGCGGGTCGTTCACGGTCGGTTTGAGCGTTATATAGACTTTAGATAAATACATTTTTAAACTTCCTCCCGGTTATCAGTGAGTAGGCCTCGCGGTAACGCTCCGCCGTTGCCTCAACCACATC
>JAPLHM010000148.1 GCA_026389635.1 Chloroflexota bacterium
AAGAAACCACCGGGAATCCAATTTCAAAAGCGTGCGACAGCATCCAGAGCGCACAGACAAATATAAGTGTTACCCCGGTTAGCCTTGCCTGACGGTTGAGGTCCCGCCAGGGAACGTAAATTGCCAAGAGCAGCAGGACAGATGAGGCTATTAACTCAGCGATAACACTGGGTGACCATTGCCATAACATGGTTTCTATTTACACAACCCCCACTATATCAGAGTCAAATTATACAGAAATTTTCAAGTCCCTGCATTGATCGTGCGTTGACAGTCATTAGCCAAACCGATATAGTGATGAACGGCTTTTTATGCAAATCCGGCCGGCCGCCGGTATAAGTACTGAATACTTAAAGGAGGCATCATGCAGAGTGGGCAGGAAGATCAAGACGTCTTAATCAAGGCATCAAAATGGAAGATAGGTTATACCATTGGTGTTCTCTTTGTCCTGTACATGATGGACTACGCCCTGCGCTCGGTCATAGGTCCTATGACCCCGGCGCTCAAGTCCAGCCTGGGTTTGAGCGATACAGAAATTGGCTGGCTGATGTCGGTGGTGCTGATCGGCGTTGCAGTCTTCGCCCTGCCCCTCTCTTTCGTCATAGACCGCTGGAAGCGCGCCAAAATGGTTTCGATCATCTCAATCGTCTGGAGCATAGCCAGCATTTGCTCGGGCTTCTGCGTCAACTTTGGCCAGCTTCTGACGACACGGGTCGTGGTGGGCATCGGTGAGGCCGGCTTTGTCTCGGGCGGACTGGCCCTCATTATCGGTATGGTAAGGAAGGCCAGGCGGGCCTTTGTCACGGGCATCTGGGCCGCGGCCATTCCCCTTGGATCGGCCGTCGGCTTCCTTGTTGGCGGTTTGGTAACCAAGAACTGGGGTTGGCAGGCTGCCTTCTTTGCCCTGGCCGCCCCGGGAGTCATCTTCGGCATCCTGGCCTGGTTCCTGCCGGACTACAAGATACATAAGGACACGCTGGACAAGGCGGGCGGTGGGAAAACGGCTATGATGACCACCCTCAAGGAGATGCTGCGCATCAAGACGTTGCCCATACTTTATATCTCGGTGGCGCTGGCTATGGCCCTTCAGCAGGGGTCAATACCCTGGCTGCCGGTGCTTCTCAACCGCAATATGGGAATTGACAATGCCGTGGCGGCCACCCTGTCTTCAGGCATAGCCCTGCTGGCTGTTATCTCCATGCCACTGGGGGGCTGGGTGGCAGACAGGGTCTCGCGGCATAACCCGCGCAACAAGGTGCTGGTGATGGTGTTTGGACTATGGATGTGCGCTCTCCTTATGGCGGCAGGTGCCTACATAGGATCACTGGCGCTGTTTATCGCCGGCGCCTTCTTTATCCCCTTCGGCGTCTCGGCGCAACTCAACACGGTGCAGGAGATAGTGCCCATCTACCGCCGCGCCACTGCCTGGGGTCTCTATATGTTCTCCGGGTACTTCCTGGGTGGCATGTGGGGGCCGATCATCATGGGGGCGGTCTCCGACGCCGCGGGCATACAGTATGCCTATATCGTCATTTGCGCCATCGGCATAGTTGCCTCGCTTGGACTGCTGTGGGCTTGCCGGCACTTCAACGCTGACTACCAGCGCGCCCGGGATGTGGACCGCTCAATGGGCCTGCTGGAACCAAGCAAGTAATGGTTCTGATGAATTTACACATGTGAGCGGACGGGCCTGAAGGCCCGTCCTTACAGGTTGGTTGCGTGGGCTGTTTCAGTTGCACCATGGAAGCATATCCGCCTGAAATCTTATCCCTGCGCCTGAAAAACGGGAGTTAATCGCGTGGAAGCTTTTCTTGCCTCGTTCCTGTTCGTGGTTTTAGCCGAGATGGGCGATAAGACCCAGCTACTGGCCATGGCATTTGCCACGCGCTACCCCGCGTACAAAGTCCTTATCGCGGTTTTTATAGCCACCCTGGTGAACCACGCACTGGCCGTAGCCGTAGGGCATTTCCTGACTGTTATTATCCCGCTCGAGATTATCTCCCTTGTCGCCTCAATCTCTTTTATCGTTTTCGGCCTGTGGACCATACGCGGAGACAGGCTGGGGGGCGAAGCTGACCGCAAGAGCCGTTTTGGTCCAATCGTGACCGTTGCTATTGCATTCTTCCTGGCCGAAATGGGTGACAAGACCCAGCTTGCCACTATCAGCCTTGCGGTCGAATACCAGGATATGGCCTGCGTGCTGATGGGCACCACGCTGGGCATGGTGGTTGCTGACGCCATAGGCATCGGCGTCGGGGTGGTAATGCAAAAACACATACCCGAGAAGGTCATCAAGTGGATAGCGGCAGCGGTATTCGCGGCATTCGGGTTCATCGGTACCTACCAGGTGCTGTCCCTCCAGGTAGGCTTTTTTTACACCCTTGTGATCCTCCTGGCCCTGGCGCTCTGCACTGCGCTGGCGGCCTATATGATCGTGAAGAGAAAACAGCCTTCGCACGATTAGCCGGCCTCTTCTCTTCAGCCGACTGGTAAATGCAGGCCGGTGTGTATTATGCTTATAGCATCTTGGGTTGGACTGTGGAAGTAACGACATGGACAGTGGCCGGCCTGCTGCTGGGATGCCTGCCCTTCTCATACTGGGTAGGGCGCCTGCTGCTGCGCAAAGATATCAGGCGATATGGCGACGGCAACCCGGGCGCCACCAATGTCTATAACGCCGGTGGGCCGGTGGTATACGTCCTGGCCATCCTGCTGGATGCTTTCAAGGCGACTTTGCCGGTATGGCTTGCCCAGCAGGTCTCACACGTGACAGGCCTGGCCCTGGTGCCGGTGGCGCTGGCGCCGCTGTTGGGCAACGCTTTTACTCCCTTCCTGCGGTTCAACGGGGGAACCGGTGTGGCCGTGGTTTACGGTACCTGGCTGGCTCTCACCGGGTGGCAGGGGCCCGTAATAGTGGCTGCTTTCATCGGGCTGATCTTTATCTTCATCAGGGAGACCCCCTGGTGCGTGATTATCGGGATGACTATGGTCACGGTCTCCCTGCTGATCGCACAATACCCGCTCTACATGGCGGGTGTATCAATCGGGCAAACGGCTATCATGGGATACCAGCGCCGGCAACACTTTACCCACTGGCCAAAGATGCAGAAATGGGTCAGTCTGCTTTCAGGGAAAAGGGAAGCAGAGCCACCACTGTAGCCTTGATATGCTTGATCGCACTAATGATTTTTCCGGCGCGTCAAACAGCCGGTATAGAATTGCAGGGGTATTGGTATTTCTGCTGATTACGGCAGCGGGTACCGTATCGTGTGCGGAAAAAATGGATTACATGAGCAAGGTAAGCAGCACGCTGCTCCAGCAGGTGGAGTTGCGCCGTGAACAAATAGCCTCGCCCAACGCAGAGCGGCTCAAGCAGATGCAGGATATGGGCCTTTCCACCGCTGACCTCGATAAACAGCTTGTATTCATCTATGTCAAAGAGCCCCTCAGCACTGCGCAGGCTGATGATCTAAGTGCCCTGGGTGTAAATGTGCACGCGGATTCATGGATACCCCCCGTAGGAAGCCACCCGCTGGGATTTTTTATCGCCGGGATGCCGGTGGATACGCTGGAAGCCCTGGCCACCAGGGATTATGTTGCCAGATTAGACACTGCCGAGCGTCAATCGCTGCCCCAGTGCCCGGTCACTAACTATTAACACGCCGGTAATTAAGTAAATAACAGGAGGATAATCTCATGTTTGAGCTAAGCAAGTTTTCTTTAAAGGGAAAAACGGCCATAGTTACTGGTGGCGGCCGTGGCATCGGCAAGGCCATTGCCATCGGCTTCGCTAAAGCCGGGGCTAAAGTTGCCGTTACCAGCCGCAAGATAGCTGACCTCGAATCAACTGCTGCTGAGATCAGGTCGTTCGGCGGGGAGGCCTATCCCATCCAGGCCCACCTCGGCAAGATGGATGAAATTCAGAAAATGGTGGCCACTGCCATGGAAAAACTGGGAGGCCGCATCGATATCCTGGTAAACAACGCGGGCGCCAGCCCGTCCATGGCAAGCGTGCTTGACTCTGATGAACGGCTCTGGGAAACAATCATGAACCTGAACATGAAGGGCATGTATTTTACCAGCCAGGCCGTTGCCAATGTGATGAAAAAGCAGGGCGGAGGCAAGATCATCAACGTGTCTTCCATCGACGGTTACAAACCGGAACCGGCGGTCAGCATCTACTCCATTTCCAAAGCCGGCGCGCGCATGATAAGCAAGGCTTTTGCCGCTGAACTGATCCCTCACAATATCCAGGTTAATACCATCGCACCCGGCCCCATCGAAACCAAGATGATGAATTCACACTGGGCGCACCTTCCGCCGGAGGAACAGAAAAAGGCGCGGGATATGGTGGCCAAAATGCTTCCCATCGGCCGCATAGGTGACCCCGATGAGATAGCCGGAGCCGCCATCTTCCTGGCGTCGGATGCTTCGAGCTATACCACGGGCGCAGAGATCATTATCGATGGCGGCCTGCTGATCAGCAATTTTCTACCTGCCCAGGATTAGAACAGGGGAATTGAACTGAAATAGGCTGCGGCATTTTTACGCATGGTTATTGGGGACGATGCAGGATATAAAATACCTTTTTGAGCCTCGTTCGGTGGTCGTGGTAGGCGCATCCTCAAGGGTGGGGAAGCTTGGACACACGGTGGTCAACAACCTTGTTTCCAGCGGCTACCATGGCAAAATATATCCCGTTAATCCGGCCGGTGGAGAGATGTTGGGCATACAGGTTTACACCGGCATAAGCTCGATTCCAGGTGAAATTGACCTGGCTGTGATCGTAATACCGGCCGGCGCTGTCTTTGACGCCGTTAAGGCCTGTGCCGATAAAGGGGCGCGGTTCACAGCTATAATCACATCCGGTTTCTCGGAGATCGGCAACACTGAAGAAGAGAAAAGAATTATAAATTATGCGCGGCAACATGACATGCGTGTGCTCGGCCCTAATATCATAGGCATATATTCTTCTGCAGCTCCTATGAATGCCACCTTCGGGCCGGGTGGCATACCGGCCGGAAACGTTGCCATTGTTACCCAGAGCGGGGCCCTGGGCGTGGCAATGATCGGCAAAACAAAGGTGGAAAATATCGGGCTTTCGGCAATCGTTTCGCTGGGCAATAAGGCGGATGTGGACGAGGTGGATATCCTGAATTACTTGGCTGCAGACAGCAATACAAAGGTCATTATGATGTATATCGAGGGTGTGACACACGGAGAGAGCTTTGTAGATGTGCTCAAGAGGACTACTAAAATTAAACCTGTTGTCGTAGTCAAGTCGGGCAAGTCCAAGCGCGGCGCCATGGCCGCTGCCTCACATACCGGTTCGTTGGCCGGTGAGGATAAGGTTTTCGATGATATCGCCAGGCAGTGCGGGGTGATCAGGGCCGAAGGGTTGCAGGAAGCACTGGAGTGGTGCAAATATCTTGCAAACACACCTGAACCCCAGGGCGAGAATACGGTGATTATTACAAACGGCGGCGGTATCGGGGTATTAACAGCGGACGCCTGTGAGAAATATGGCATTAACCTCTATGATAACCTGCCGGATTTGAAAAAG
>JAPLHM010000028.1 GCA_026389635.1 Chloroflexota bacterium
AAAATGGATCCCAAAACTACGGCAGTGGTTCTGATCGAGTACCAAAATGATTTCACCACCGAGGGTGGGACGCTTCATGGAGCGGTCAAGGGTGTGATGGAAAGCAACAACATGCTCGCCAACACGGTTGAACTGGTCGCGAAGGTGCGCAAGATCGGGGCGGCGATCGTCTTCACCCCGATCTCCTTCACCGACGATTACCATGAACTGGCCACCCATCCCTATGGCATCCTCAAGGGCGTGGTGGATAGCAAGTCGTTCCGCCAGGGCACCTGGGGTGCCGAGATCGTGGACGTTCTGAAGCCGCAGCCGCAGGATCTCATCGTCGAGGGCAAGCGCGGCCTGTGCGGTTTTGCCAGCACCAACCTGGATTTTATCCTGCGCAGCCGGGGCATCACGACCGTCGCGCTGTGTGGCTTCCTGACCAACTGCTGCGTCGAGTCGACCATGCGCACCGCTTATGAGAAGGGCTACGATGTGGTAACGCTCAAGGACTGCACCGCCACGCTGAGCGAGGAAGAGCAGCGCCTATCGGTCGAGAAGAATTACCCGATGTTCTCGCGGGTGATGACGCACACCGAATTCCTGGAGGCGCTCGCCGGCGAACAGGTGGCGGCGGGCTCGGGCAGGGGATACAACCAGTAAAGCCCGGGAGAGGGCAAATCCCGGCGTGGCTCAGAACACCACCACCAGCTCCTCGGCAGCGAATTCTTCGGCGTATTTCTGTTTCAGGAACTGCTCGGCGGCCTTATCGAGCATCAGGTAGAGCAGCAGGTCCCTGTGGGTGCGGATGAAAGACAGGCAGTGCGAGTCTTCAAGCGCCGGCTTGAGCAGGCGGGTGCGTCGAAGTGTGGGCTCCTTCCTGAAGTCATTAAATTCTATCACCTCATTTTTATAATAGATTTCTCAGGGAAATCGTGATAGTCAAAATACGTATGATATGTTGGCAATTAAGATTCCTAACCTCCTTCAATCCTTTGATGAGGGTGCTATGGGCTGATTATTGAAACCCCGTTACTCAAAAGAGTGCGGGGTTTCGTATTTCAACCGGTCGGGATGATGATGCTTCTTTGCATCGGCTCCGCGCCGTTAAAACTCTTGATGCGTCAAACATAAAAAATGAAAGGAGAATATCTATGAGCGGAAAAGAAAAAGAAGTAACGGAAACATCGGAAGCTGAAATTGCGGTACACTGGGCGGAAGAGGACTTCATTTATCCACCTGCATCGTTTATTGCCCAGGCAAATGTGACCGATCCAAGTGTCTATGATCGTTTTAGCCTGGAAAATTTCCCGAATTGCTTCAAGGAGTATGCAGACCTCTTAACCTGGTATGAATACTGGCACACAACCCTTGACACTAGTGATGCCCCCTGCTGGAAGTGGTTTGTAGGAGGAAAGATTAATGCAAGTTACAACTGCATTGACAGGCATCTTGCCAAGAACAAAAACAAAACAGCGATTCACTTCGTATCAGAGGTTGAGACTGAAAAAATAGAGCATATCACTTACCAGGAACTTTATGTAAGGGTAAATGAGTTCGCGGCAATCCTGAGGGACTTTTGCGGCCTGAAGACTGGAGACACAGTCACGCTTCACTTGCCAATGGTGGCTGAGCTTCCCATCACGATGCTTGCCTGTGCACGACTCGGTATAATCCACTCACAGGTTTTCGGTGGTTTCAGCGGCAAGGCCTGTGCAGACAGAATCGTTGATTCAGGAAGTCATGTTCTGATTACAATGGATGCTTATTACAGGAGCGGGCAGCTTATTGACCACAAGGAAAAGGCTGATACCGCTGTTGCTGAGGCAGCCAAGGAAAACCAGAAGGTAGATAAGGTCCTCGTATGGCAGCGTTATCCCGGCAAATATTCCGCCCAAACACCGATGGTTGAAGGCCGTGATTTTTTTGTCAATGAACTGCTTAAAAAGTATTACGGAACAAGGATTGATCCGGTCCCAATGCCGGCAGAAGCTGTTCTCTTCCTGATGTACACCAGCGGCACGACTGGAAAACCTAAAGGCGCACAGCACAGCACAGGCGGTTATCTTGCTTATGTAGCCGGAACATCCAAATATGTCCAGGACATTCATCCTGAAGATGTTTACTGGTGTATGGCAGACATAGGATGGATCACCGGCCATTCATATATCGTATATGGTCCGCTGGCAATATGTGCATCCACGGTTATTTATGAAGGCGTTCCTACTTATCCGGATCCAGGCAGGCCCTGGAGGATTGCCCAGGATCTGGATGTAAACATCTTCCATACTGCGCCTACAGCTATCCGTGCCCTGAGAAAGTTGGGCCCTGATGAGCCGGCGAAATACAATTATCACTTCAAACATATGACCACTGTCGGAGAGCCAATCGAGCCTGCAGTGTGGAAGTGGTATTATCATACCGTTGGCAAAGGTGAAGCAGCCATTTGCGATACCTGGTGGCAGACGGAAAATGGCGGTTTCCTTTGCAGCACAATGCCGGCAATTAAAGCAATGAAGCCGGGCAGCGCAGGCCCAGGCGTACCGGGTATTCACCCTATCGTTTATGATAACGATGGTAACGTTGTCCCTGATGGCAGTGGAAAAGCAGGAAATATTTGCATCCAGAACCCATGGCCTGGCAGCTTCCAGACCATCTGGAGAGACCGTGACCGTTACGTCAGCGAGTATTATGAAAAATACTGCAAAGATCCAAACAGCAAAAGGTGGCAAGACTGGCCATACCTGACAGGTGACGCTGCAGTTGTGGCTGCCGATGGATATGCCCGTATCCTCGGTAGGATTGACGATGTCATTAATGTCTCAGGACACAGGCTTGGAACCAAGGAACTTGAATCCGCAGCGATGACCGTTGCAGAGGTAGCAGAAGCAGCTGTTGTTCCGGTGAAACATGAAATCAAAGGCGTTGAGCCGGATATGTATATTGCTTTAAAACCTGGAATTTCAGCAAGCGAAGAACTCGCCAAGAAAATTTCCCAGGCTATCGTCACGGAGATCGGCGCAATTGCAAGACCCAGAAATGTCTGGATTGTCCCTGACATGCCTAAGACCCGCTCAGGAAAGATTATGCGCCGCGTTCTTGGCGCCATTTCTAACGGCACGGACGTAGGCGATGTCATGACACTGGCGAATCCTGAAATTGTCGTGGAAATAACCAAGATGGTTCAGGGAAAGTAAGGATCAGTCTAACATCTATTGAAGATGAAGAATGAGGCGAAAAGAGCGGAGATGCGAGGATGGAAGGGTAAAAAGTAAAATTGAGGATGAACGACAACGAACAAAAGGAGGACCATATGATGAACATGATCGTCGAACG
>JAPLHM010000242.1 GCA_026389635.1 Chloroflexota bacterium
TCATTTACATCCTTGAATAAATCAAGGTCAAGGGTCATGATTACCAGCATTTTTTTGTTGCGTTGTGCGTTGGCCAGCGCAATGCTGCAACGGTCAAAGAATAATGTCCGGTTGGGCAGGCCGGTCAGGGCATCATGCGTGGCCATCTCTAAAAGCTGCTGCTCCATCCTCTTACGCTCTGTGATGTCACCTATGCTCGACATGATGCAGGTTTCGTTGTTGATCGTAATCAGGTTAGCTGAAAAAATCCCGGTCAACACTTCCCCCGTCTTTTTCCGGAACTGATACTCCACCGCGTGTACCTCACGTCCCTGCGCTAACTCCTTGACAACGGCCAGGCGGTCTTCCTCCCTGACCCACAAGTGCAGATCAAGCGTGGTCTTCCCGAGGACTTCAGCATATGAATACCCGGCGATATTCACAAAACCTTCGTTAACTTCGAAGATTGTGCCGTTGGACGGCCTGGTCAGGGTAATAGCATACGGGGATGAATGGAAGGCCGCGGTGAATTTCTCTTCCTGGGCCTTGACGTCTGATAGCAAACGCCTGTTCACCATCAGGACCAGGCTGATGGTGAGGCAGACGCTGAGCACGATATACACAGTAATGGCCAGCGCATCGACTGCGCCCGCTGTAAAGAAATCATTGTTTTGCCTCGGGAAAATAATTTGCAGGATGATCCTGACAAGGCTGAATGCAGCGTAACACGCGAAGATTATGCCTGTGAGACCCGTCACCTGGCGCATCCCGGGGTCCACCCTGTGCAAGAGTAGCCAGCAGCACTGGAAGGTTAAGATCATTGACATTGCTGACAGTGCAATTTCCCGCGCCGTCAGATCCGGCTGAACCAGGCTGTAATAAGTTAATATGGCCGTAAACACAGCCAGTAGAACGTAGTTGTGGATTTGCCGACCCTTTTTCCCGGTGAAGCGCTCCAGCCCGATGAAAATAATTAGTGCACCGGCCTGGATCATGACATTGGCAAGCATTATGGATACCAGGTCAGATACCAATCCGCGCAGCATAATCAATGCTGCCCCGGCTGCCTGTAAAATCATATCCACCAGCCAGAATGATATGCCTGCAAATCGTCCCCTGTTCTGACCCCATATGACCGCCACCGCACCAGCGCTTATAACGTTGATGATGACATATAGCAGCATCAGCGTCTTGATATCAGGCATCACCAGTTCTCTCCATCAGCTTGAGGTCATTTTCCTTTACTTTAAATTATCCCTCGAATTTAAAACCCTGCTGCCTGAACAGCTTCAGGCAGATATCCGCTACATCAGGATCATATAGCTTGCCCTTATTCACGGATATTTCTTCCAGTGCCTTATCGATACCCAGTGCAGGACGGTACGGGCGGTGGGAACTCATGGCTTCCACCACGTCGGCTACCGCCAGTATTTTTGCCTCTACCATCATTTCTTCGCCTTTCAACCCGTTGGGGTAACCCGAGCCGTCCAATCTTTCGTGGTGCTGTAAGGCCATAATGGCGATGGGTTGGTCAAATTCCAAATCTTTGAGTATTTCATAGCTGCCTTCCACGTGTGTTTTTATCATTGCCCATTCGATATCCGAGAGTTTCCCCGGCTTGCTCAGGATATCCGCCGGCACATACATTTTTCCGACGTCATGGATGCTGGCAGCCATCATGAGGTGCTCAACCCGGGAATCGTCGAGCTTCATCTCCCTGGCGATGGCGCCCGCCAGTTCGGCCACCCGTCCCTGGTGACCCGAAGTGTAGGGGTCACGCATCTCCACGATTTTCGCCATAGTGTTTATGACGTCATGCAGTGTCTTATGTATGGTTTTGAAAGAAGCCTCGCGTTCATCCTCCGCCTTACGCTGCCCGGTGATATCGCGGCTGTAAACCAGGGCAGCGTATATCTTCCCCGACTGGTCGGCAAGCGGGATTTTATAAGTATCGTATATATGCATTGAACCGTCGGCCCAGGTTATTATGTTCCCGGGATTATGTACCGTTTTGCCCTGGAAAGCCTGGTTGTCATCGGCATGGAAGCCGCGTATGCCCTTATCCGGGTTGCCCAGGCACAACTCTTCGGCAAAAAAATCAGTGTCCGCCTTGTTTATCATATCCTGGGGAACAATATTCTGCGCCTCAGCAAAGCTCTTGTTGACCAGGAGAAATTTATGCTGCAAATCCTTGACGTACATCCAGTCGGGCGTAGAGTCTATTACGCTCTGCAGCAGCAGCTTTGAGCGTAGTATCGCCTCCTCCGACCGTTTGCGGTCGGTGATATCCGCGATAATAAAGGTGCCGAGCCATTCTCCTGACACTTTCTCCACTGCCATAGATACTTCAACAGGAAAATCTTCCCCCTGTTTTCGCCTGGCTGTTGTCTCAATCTTAGTACTCGACCTTTCTACCTGCCCCTCAAGTTTTTGCAGTTCACTGTTAAGCAACAGTGCGGATTCACGGGGTAATATCAGTTCCTGCAAATATGCCCCGATGGCTTCCCCTGACTTATAACCGAAAATCATCGCAGCCGCTGGATTCCATGTAAGAATCCGGCTTTGTTTATCGCAGGAAATGACGGCATAGGGAGCCATCTCAACCAGTGTTTTATAGTTAGTCTCCAGATAATTAAAGGACCTGGCAAACTCATTTTCCAGCGGTATCTGTTTGATATTTGATATACGGTATGCAACCAGTATCCCCACGAGCAGATAAGCACATCCCAGGTATTGTGCCGCCCTGCCGACCCACCCGACCGGACTTCCCACAACTTTTTGGAAGAATACTACAATAAGTCCTATGGCAATAATGGCCAGGGCAAGACTAAACCAGTAGGTAAAATCTGCACGCGACCTGGAATATACTATGAGAAATATGACGGAGGAAATTGCAAATAACGCAGCCGCCGTCCCGAGTACAAACTGCCGTAAGACGGTTGGGCCTGCACCCTGCACGAAAAACGTAGGTACAAGATTCTCATAAGACGCAATGCACAAAAATGACATGACAAGAAATACTGCCAAATAGCATAGTCCGATGCGAAGTGCGCGATGCGAGGCTAAGTTATGCCGGGGCGCATTTATTAGAGAGGAAATGGCGGCTGCCACAAATAATATCGCTGCTAACAGTGCGCCTGAATTAAAAACTGTCACACTGGTGTTTAGTCCTGCATTCACATTTACTGCAATACCGGCCATTGACGCACCCAGGCCAAAAGCAACCATGCCGCACCCTATATAGAAAAGCCTCAACCGGCCACCGTCAGCATAGCTGCGCCATGCCAGGTAGGCGATAGTGAAAGGGATAAGCGCAATGAATAGAATATTGAGGACTGCCAGTAAATAAGGCGGCTCAAAAGCTGTGCCCGTATCACTGGCCGAAAAGACGATGATCAAAACTATGAAGACAGGCAACGGCAGCAGCGCCAGGCTTTTCAGCCATCCAAACCCCTGCTTCCGCACCTCCGCATTGTTAAGCTGATCCTGTCTCACTCTTCCTGCCTCAATTTTACTTATACTATGACAAAGCGACTTAAGATTAATAATATCTAATAACTATCACGATTACAATCTGACGGCGATTACTTTTAATTGCTGCCGACTGAATGAGGTTGTTGACACTATGACCTGACCGTGATACAAATACTACATAGTCCGGGTCGGTGGATCCGCATATTTACAGGGTGAGGCAAAGCTGGTGGCTATCGACACGAAGCAGATGCCATTAATAAGGCAGCCCATTTTCAGGGACAAGCATTTTTATATATTGCTTGCTCTCTTCATCGCCTGCACTGTCGTTTACTACTTTGGTGAACTGGTCAATCTCTTGGGATGGGAAGCCCTGCGCTGGGACATCTTCTACACGGTACATGACCCGCACAGGATGCTTTTCCTGGTACCCATTTTGTACTCCAGCTACTACTACAGGCTGCGCGGGGCCCTGCTGTCAAATATAATATCGTTGCTCATATTCCTGCCGCGCGCTTTTTTTATTTCCCCCTATCCTGATGCCACCTTGAGAATGGTCGCTTTTGTGATACTGGCAATTGTCATCAGCATGCTTGTAGTGCTCACTTTTAACGAAAGGGATAAAAGCAGGATATCGACCGATGTCTTAAGACGGTCGGAGGAAAAATACCGCATCGTCCTGGAGCAGATGTATGACTCATATTACGAGGTGGACATGGCCGGCAATTTTACCCTTGTCAATGATGCGGCATGCCTTAACCTTGGCTATACCAGGGAAGAACTGATAGGGCATAACTTCCAAATCGTCCTGTCAGAAAATGAGGCGAACACGGTATTTCAAGCTTATCACACCGCATACGTATCAGGGGAGCCGAACAAGGGATTTGCTTTTGCGGTAAGACGCAAGGATGGCACTATCGGATTTGCCGAATCGTCGATCTCCCTGCGGAAAAACGAGCGGGGCGAAATTATCGGTTTCCGCTCTATCAGCCGCGATATCACTGAGCGCAAACAATCCGAGGAGGCGCTGCATAGCGCCGAGGAAAAGTACCGCTCACTGGTAGAGAATATCAATGATATTTTTTACATTCTGGATAACCAGGGAAAGTTTACTTACATCAGCCCGGGAGTTGAACGCCTGACCATGTACAAAATGAGCGAGTTAATCGGGAAACCCATTTTCCCGCTTATTCACCCGGATGACCTGCCGGGCCTATTAGAAAGTTTCAACCACCCGGTATCAGGCAAACTGGTGCCCTGGGAATTCCGCATATTGGATAAAGACGGCAGGGTCATATTTGTGCGTGTATCAAGGCAGCTGCTATATAAAGATGGAAAGGTTATAGGCGTCACAGCCGTGATGACGGATATTACCGAACGCAAGCAGATGGAGCAAAAGCTCGAGGAGATGGCGACCCATGACTTCCTCACCGGGTTGCCAAACAGGGTCTTGCTGACAGACCGTTTCACCATGGCGGCGGCGCTGGCCCAGCGCAATAAAGACAGGCTGGCCATCATGTCGTTGGACCTGGACAAGTTTAAGACTATTAATGATACGCTCGGCCACGAAGCAGGCGACCAGGTGCTGAAGACTGTCAGCACACGGCTTACTGCCATAATACGTGCCAGCGACACGTTAGCCCGCATCGGTGGAGACGAGTTTATACTGGTGATGCTGGAGACCGGCCACGCAGAAGACGCCACCACTATAGGCAATAAAATCCTTGATTCCTTCAGGGAGCCTCTTACCATAGACGGTCAGCAATTAGTTCTGTCTACCAGTATAGGTGTTGCCGTCTACCCCGAAGACGCGCAGGACCTGGAAGCCCTGATTAAAAAATCTGATTCTGCCATGTATTACTCCAAGGGTCACGGCCGCAATCAATTCAAATTTTTCAGCGATGGCGATGTCCGTATGGGCGGAGATCATAAAAGCAACCCCTGATTGGGGTTGAGTTCAATTATTGCGGTTACTGCCTTGACAGTGCAGCCATCATTAGTATAGATTTCGCTGATAAACTATTCAGTTTAAGGAGTTGTAATATGTTCTTACTCAACCCCAAAGCCTACGACCGCGCACACATGGACAAGGAATCCCGGGAAATAATGCTCAAGACTATTAAATTTTTCGAAGATAAGGGGCTCAAGAAGATCAAGGCGGACGACCAGGCCGCTACCTGGTACCAGGACTTCCTCGATTTCATCAAGAAGGAGCAGACCTTTGCCAGCCTGCTTACCCCCGAG
>JAPLHM010000263.1 GCA_026389635.1 Chloroflexota bacterium
GATGTGGTTGAGGCAACGGCGGAGCGTTACCGCGAGGCCTACTCACTGATAACCGGGAGGAAGTTTAAAAATGTATTTATCTAAAGTCTATATAACGCTCAAACCGACCGTGAACGACCCGCAGGGCCTGACCATCAAGGGCGCCCTTCACACGCTCGGTTTCAGCAGTGTGGAAGATGTCAGGGCCGGCAAATATATCGAGATAAGGATTGCAGCCAACGACCTGGAGAAGGCACGGGCCGAATTGCAGGATATGTGCAAAAAGCTGCTGGCCAACCCGGTTATAGAAAACTTCCGCTTCGACCTGGAGGAAATCAGGCCAGCCTGAGGGGCACGCCGTATTTTATTCTCGAATAGGACCGGCATAACCTTACTGCGGTATCACGTAGCGGACGATCAACCTGGCGTTGCCGGCGCTTATATCTAAGTAATTGGCGCTGCTTTCACCGCTGTAAACGCCCGTATACCTCTGGTTGGTGTAGTCTGCCCGGCTGTAATAATAGTACTTCTCAAACTGCAAACGTATTTGGTAGCGATTGCTGCCCGCATCCAACTGTTTCTGCAGGGTGATGACGAAATCGGGCGAGGTAAACGGTGTGCTCGGCATCATAGTGGCCACGAAATTGTAGTTCCAACTGTACAGGTAGCCCGCGGGAACGATAACCATGTAGTCGTTGGAGCCTAAAGAGCTTCCAAACTGCTGGTTGTACATATTGAGCGCGCCCTGAAAGGGGAAGGGTGAATTGACCACCACAGATTTGGAGACATCGAGGTCCACGCCCTTGATAATGGCATCGCGCGGGATGGAAGATATGTCGAAGCTCAGGAAGCCCTGCATCGGGATCTGCATCTCGTTCTGTCCAACCATCACCCCGTCCAGAACCACTTTGTCCTTCCTGACTGTGCCATCCTCGGCCGCAACCGAATACAGGGTAGTAGTGTAAACGTGCAGCGGCGTCACCAGTATCCTGGTGCTGGCCGTCAATGTCCCCTCATCATTCCTGGCAAAGATAGTATAAATGGTGTCCTTCCTGGGCTGCACTGCCCGGCTGCCGGACATGGATACATCGCCGATGTCGGGATCTATGCGCACGCTGCCGTACCCGCTGACGTCCCAGGTCAGCGTGGACCAGTCACCATCCTTTATCTCGGGCGGGGTAGCCGTAAATATCCTGACCGACATCCTCTCCGGGCCCCCGGGGATAGTCACAGTGACGTTCGTACCAACCTCATCGGACCAGTTGCCGTAATTGTCCTGCGCCTTGAACCAGATGGTGTGCTGGCCTGAGGTCAGCGCATCAGTCTCGAAAGAGGCGAGTTGACTCAAATTCCCGTTGACGCTGGAGCGCCAGTTGTAGCCCACAACCTGGCCGTTGGATGAAATTGCATGCCCGGTGAATATTATCTTTTCGCCGGTGTAAACCTGTGGGGACGATACGGAATCGATATAGGCAAGGGGGGCCAATTTGGTATTTACCACCGGTCTCACGCATCCCGTAACTATCACAGCCAACATCAGGATGGCTATAGCCGCCTTTCTCAAATTGACACCTCCATGCGTGTGGTATTTCTCACAATCTAACATTGTATCCTGGGCTTGTCAATATATCTATTCATATATATCTATTTATATTCTGGCCCTGACATGCTGCATGATACTGCTCATGGTTTCCCCGGCCTTGCCCTCGATGCATACAGCCGCCTTGGAATCCATGGGGGTGGCGCCGATATTGATGATCACGATTTTGGCCCCTGCGTTATGCGCATATTCCGGTATGCAGGCGGCAGGGTACACGACTAATGTTGAGCCTATGACAATGCACAGGTCGCACTGGTTAGCCCGCCGGGAAGCCTCGCTTAGCACGGCCTGCGGCAACATTTCGCCGAAATATACAGCGTCGGGCTTGAGGATGCCCCTG
>JAPLHM010000177.1 GCA_026389635.1 Chloroflexota bacterium
GTAGCCGCAGGGACAGGGGTTCATGGCAGCCACCAGGATAAAGTTAGCCGGGAAAGTCAGGCTGCCCTCGGCGCGGCTGATGGTGATAACCCTGTCTTCAAGTGGCTGGCGCAGTGATTCAAGCGCCATATGATTGAATTCGGGGAATTCATCCAGGAAGAGGACACCGCGATGGCTGAGGCTTATCTCACCCGGGTGTGGCAGGCGTCCCCCTCCCACCAGGCCTGCATGCGAAGTGGAGTAGTGCGGCGACCGGAATGGGCGCCGGTTGATAAGCGGGGTATCGCGGGACGTGAGGCCGCTGACGCTGTATATCTTGGTCACCTCGATAGCTTCGCTAAGCGTGAGGACGGGAAGGATGTTGGCCAGGGCGCGTGCCAGCATGGTTTTGCCACTCCCCGGCGGCCCTACCATCAAAACATTGTGGCCGCCCGCGGCGGCCACTTCAAGGGCCCTCTTGGCATGCTCCTGTCCCTTTACCTCGCATAAATCGTCCTGCCGGCCCGGCTGGCAGGCGTCCTCCCAGCTTACCTTGCCGGCATACGGCTTAATAGTCTGTTCCCCCTGGAAATGGCTTACTAATTGTCCCAGCGCGATGATCGGATAAACCTGGATGCCATCGATCAGCCCGGCTTCCCCGGCGTCCTCCGCAGGTACGAAAACGCTGGCGATACCCCTCTCCTTAGCCATGGCTACCATGGGCAGGATACCGTTGAGATGCCGCACGCTGCCGTCCAGCGACAATTCACCCAAAAAGAGGGTGCTCGAGGAATCGATGTTGATCTGCCCCGAGCTTACCAGTATGCCCATGGCTATGGGCAGGTCATAAGTGGGACCGATCTTTTTTAAATCCGCCGGCGCCAGGTTGACCGTTATTCTCCTCATGGGGAAGGCGCAGCCCGAGTTGCGCACCGCAGCGCGTACACGGTCCCTGGCTTCCTTGACCGCTGCATCGGGCAATCCTACGATAAGGGTGCCGGGAAGGCCGGGGGATATATCGACCTCCACTTCAACCATGCGGGCATCAAGCCCGACCATTGCTGCTGTATTGATTTTGGCTAACATATCGTAATCAAGGATTGTATTACGTGATTATATCAGATAGGAGCAAGATGTTAATATGCCGGCAGCCGGCCAATAATTCGGGCCTGGTTTGAAAGGCAGGCAGGCTAACCGAAAACTGTCTTTAAGGCCTTGGCCAATCCGGGCACAGTATTATACTTTTTCAGCTCCCGGGGCTTTACCCAGGCAAATTCCGTATGTTCCCAGTCAAGCATTATTTTCTGCGGATCTAAAACATGGAAGAGGAAAGGGTGAACAATCCATTTTCGATGCAGGCTATGGTCAATAATCTCCAGCGGTTTTCCCTGCTTGACCAGCTTGATATTGTTCTTAAAAAGCCCTGTCTCCTCCCTGATCTCGCTATAGGCCTGGTCCAGCGGGTCGGTCTCGATATAACCGCTTACCCCCGCCCATGCCCTCTGGTATGTGCTCACCCTGTTGCTCCTCCTCAGCAGCAAGATCAACTTGCGTTGCTCAAGAAAGCAGGTAACCACAAGTTTTTCTTCCAGCGGTACATTGGCTGTTTTATCAAGACACTGTTGCAGGTATTCCTCAACCAGCGCCAGGGCAATGTCAGCAGCCTTCTGCTTGATCTGTTCCCTTTTGCCGCTGAAAATGTACCTGTTGACTGTTACTCCGGAGGCGGTTGACAGGCCGATATAGAAAAGGCCGACAGGTTTATCAGCGGTTGCGCCACCCGGTCCGGCGATGCCCGTGGTAGATACGCAAATATCAACTTTGAGTACCTTTTTCCCTCCTGTTGCCATCTCGCGGGCCACCTCGGCGCTGACCGCTCCGTGCAGGAGCAGGGTCTCCTCCCGGACACCGGCCATATCCGATTTTATATTATTGCTGTAGGAAACAACTGAGCCTATAAAATAGTCCGAACTGCCGGCAACGTTGGTGATTTTATCGGCGACCTTTCCGCCTGTGGCCGATTCAACGGAGCCGATGGTGAGGTATTTACCGGCCTTATCACGGTATGCTCTCACCAGTCCGGCTATCTGTTCTTCCAGTTTTTTCATGGGGGACGCCAACCTCCGAATATAGATTCAGCACGCATTTTAACAGAAACCATTCCTTACAGTATAAGCGGCGCAAGCTGATATAATGGTCGCTATGGGAAACCCGGGTGATACAATCCTGTTTTTGGGTACGGGGGGCGCCAGGTTTACCGTCGCCAAACAGCTTTTAGCCACAGGCGGCGCCTGGATGAATTTGGGCAACACCCGGATACTCATGGACCCGGGACCGGGCTCGCTGGTTTACGCCATCAAATACGGCTGTGAGCCACCCATGCTCGACGCCATCATCCTCTCTCATAAACATCTCGACCACTCGGTTGACATAAACGTGATGATCGAAGCTATGACCGACGGCGGTTGGAAGAAAAGGGGTTCGCTTTACGCCCCGGCTGATGCTTTTGAGAACGGTGCGGTCGTATTGCCCTACGTCAGGGGCTATCCTCAGAAAGTGGAAATGCTGGAGGAGGGGAAAATATACTCCGAAGGTAACGTCACTTTCCATACGCCGGTGAAACATATACATAAGGTGGAGACATATGGCTTTGTTTTCAACACGCCGCGTCACAGGTTCTCATGGATAACAGATACGAGGATCTTCGATTCACTGGCCGGCCACTATAAGACGGACCTGGTGATTATCAACGTGTTGAGCTATGAGAGGAAGCTCCATGTTGACCACCTGTCCCTGCCGGAGGCAGAAACGATTATTCGTGAGATCAAGCCGAAGACGGCGGTGCTCACGCACTTCGGGCTGACCATGTGGCGGGTAAAGCCATGGGAGATCGAACAAAGGGTCAGCGACGCCACAGGCGTGAGGGTCATTGCCGCCAGGGACGGCATGCTGCTCGACCTGGATACAGTCATCTGACAGTCACCTGTATATTACAGTGATTCCATTATCCTCTGCGCGAGTCCCGGCGTTATGCCTTCAACGGCGCTAAGCTCGTCTATACCGGCTTCCCTTATATTGCGTACGGACCCGAATCTCCTGATCAGTGCCTTTTTGCGGGCGGGCCCTATGCCGGGGACCCTGTCCAGCGCCGATTCCCTGGCGGCCCTTGCGCGGATGCTCTTGTGGTAGGTGATGGCAAACCTGTGGGCCTCGTCCCTCACCCTTTGCAGGAGGTGCGACTCGGCCGATGATTTATCAACGGGTACAGGTTCGCTGCGGCCGGGCAAAAAGATGTCCTCATTCTCCTTGGCGATGCTGACAATTGGCACATCCGCGGCGCCTGCTTCGTTAAGGGCAAAACCGGCGGCGTGCAGGTGGCCTTTGCCTCCATCGATCAACACAAGGTCCGGCAGGGCCGACCATTTGCCTCCAGCCTCTGCGTGCAGCGTGAAACGCCGCCTGATCGTCTCGCGCATCATGGCGTAATCATCGCTGCCGCTGACCGACCTTATCCTGAAGCGCCGGTATTGAGCCGGCCTGGGGCCACCGTCTTCAAATACCACCATGCTGCCGACAGCGTTTGTGCCCTGCATATTTGAGATATCATAGGCTTCAATTCTGTGAGGGAAGCGGGCCAGTTCGAGCAGCTCTTTTAAGTTAGACAGAATTTTCAGGTTCTCTGGCCTGGCTGCCCTCCTGCTCTTATAGATTTCGAGCTGCTGGCGGGCATTTTCCGACACCATGCCGGTCAGGCGCAGGCCGGCGCCTTTGAGCGGCGCCCGCAGTTCAACGTTAGCGCCCCTTTTGCCTTTGAGCCATTCTGTTATAAGCAGCGGCTCATCGATACGGGACTGCAGCAGGATAAGGCCCGGGATATGCGTGGCGGAGGAATAGTACTGCTTGAGGAACCCCTCGAGCAGCCGTGCATCGCACTCGTCCCTGACATCTTCCATGATAAAATGCTCGTCGCCCGTCAGGCGGGAGTCTTTGACCGAAAAAATCCGCACGCAGGCCAGGTCGCCGTCACGGGCCAGCGCTATGGCGTCCTGCTCCCTGCGGATATTAAGGGGGATATTGTTGCTGGCGATGACTGCCTCGATGGCCTGTACCTGGTTTCGTAGAACGGCTGCTTTCTCAAATTCAAGTGAACGCGAGGCCACTGTCATAGCTTTTTTAAGGTCACGCAGCACCGGTTCCTCTTTGCCCTCGAGCACGGCCACCACCTGCCGGACAATTGCCTGGTACTCTTCCCTGCTTATGGCGCCGATGCAGGGGCCGGGACAGCGGCGGATATGGTACTTGAGGCAGGGCCTTGTTTCAATCCCGCTTATCTGCTTGTTGCAGGACCTCAGCGGGAACACTTTTCGGATAAAGTCGTAAGTGTGGCGCGCCGACCAGGCGCTGGGAACCCGGCCGATATATTTAGCGCCGTCATTGTAGCGCCGCCTGGTT
>JAPLHM010000233.1 GCA_026389635.1 Chloroflexota bacterium
AGCTCGTTGGCCTCGTGCAGTATGGTGTAGCAGGAGCTGCAGGGGGTGACCAGGTCCAACCCGCTTTTCTCGGCCTGCGCCAAAACGCGTGCCGTGATGGCCATGGCCTTGACCTTGTCAACGCCGCTGAAGGGAGACGAGCCGCAGCAGGTCCAGTCCTTGAGTTCCACCAGCTCGATATCAAGCGGTTTGGCTATAGTGTGAATAGCCTTTTCCACCGGGGCGCCGGTGGCCTCCATGGAGCAGCCCGGGTAATAAGCGTAATATCTCACCTGTAACCTCCCGTGGTTATGTTGCGGAACATGCGGTTGAGTTCGTGACGGCCTTCGACCGCCTTGGGCAGCAGCGGCATGCGCTTGTGTGTCAGCAAACTGAAGGCCATGGGCAGCATCTTGAGCGCGGCGAAGGGGTTGGTCTTGAGGAAGTATTCCAGCATGAAGCCGAATTCGTAGATGCGCCCGTTCTGTTCGATGGAGCGGGCGAATGAGCGGTACATGGTGGTCGTTTTGGTTGGCGGCTTGTATTTTTCTTTGAGCGCTATGGCCTCGAGTGCGTGCATAATAAATACCAGATGGAACTGCTGTTGAGCACCTCGTCCTTAAGTCCGGCGCGCACCATGGCAATTATCTTCCTGGGCGGGTGCTCCCAGTTGGCTGCGGTGGTGCAGGAACCGCTGCATACACCGCACTGGATGCACTCGTTGATCTTACCACAGGCCGGGATGGAGGCGACTTCATCCAGGAAGGCCGGTTTCAACTTCGTTTGCATATCCCTGTCTCTCCTTTACATAAAGGCTAAAGTAAAATGCCCTCGAGTTCGGCGTTGATCTGCTCGTTGGTGAAGTGCCGGTGGATGATGGCTCCGCTGGGGCATCCTGCCACGCAGGTGCCGCAGCCCTTGCACAGCGCCTCGTTGACGCGCGAGACCTTGTCCTTCTCGATGTACGAGATGGCGCTGTAGGGGCAGAGCAGGTTGCATACCCTGCAACCCGAACACTTTGCCTCGTCTATAAAGGCGGTGTCGGCCTCGATCTCCACCTTGCCCTTGATGATGAGGGCCAGCACCCTGGCCGCCGCCGCCGACGCCTGCGCCACCGTGTCCGGTATGTCCTTGGGTCCCTGGCAGCAGCCCGCGATGAATATGCCGTCGGTCATGGTGGCCACCGGGTCCAGCTTGGGATGCTTCTCGGTGAAGAAGTGGTCCTTGCCTATGGAGATGTTGAAGGTGTGCGCCACTTCCTGCGCATCCTTATAGGCCTCGATGCCGCTGCACAGCACAACCATCTCCACCGGCAGGCGGCGCTGCTTGCCCACCAGCGTATCCTCGAACTGGACGATCAGCTTGCCCTTCTCCTCGGGGGTCTGCGCTACATCAGTGATCTCGCCCGGGCGGCCGCGGAAGAAGACGGTGCCCTCCTTGAGCACGCGGTTATAGAACTCCTCATAACCCTTGCCGAAGCTGCGTATATCGATGTAAAACTCGTAAACCTGCGCGCCGTGCACGTGCTCCTTGAGCAGGTGGGCGAACTTCATGGCGTACATGCAGCAGACGCGCGAGCAATAGGTGTGATATTTCTCATCGCGGCTGCCCACGCAGTGTATGAGGGCGATGCTTTTGGGCGCCTGCCCGTTCTTGAGCAGGACATGTCCCGAGGTGGGTCCGGCCGAATTGACCATGCGTTCAAATTCCAGGCTGGTGACAACGTTTTCCAGCCGGCCGTAGCCGTATTCCTTGACCGGCGTGGGGTCGAAAAGCTGGTAGCCCGTAGTTATAATGATATTGCCGACCTCGATGTCCAATATCTCGTCTTCCTGCTGGAAATCGACGGCGTTCCTCTCGCAGAATTTCTCGCAGGCGCGGCA
>JAPLHM010000256.1 GCA_026389635.1 Chloroflexota bacterium
GATGCGCCTACTCCCATTCGATGGTGGAGGGCGGCTTGCTGGTGATGTCGTAGACCACGCGGTTCACGCCGGCCACCTCGTTGACGATGCGGTTGGATATGGTGGCCAATAAATTGTAGGGCAGCCTGGCCCAGTCGGCCGTCATGGCATCCTGGCTGGTCACAGCCCTCAGCGCTACCAGGTATCCGTAGGTACGGCCATCGCCCATTACGCCTACGCTGCGCAGGTCGGTGAGTATGGCAAACGTCTGCCACATCTGGCGGTAGAGCTTGGCCTTCTTGATCTCGTTCATCACAATCCAGTCGGCGCCGCGCAGGATATCCAGCCTCTCGCGTGTGACCTCGCCTATGATACGGATGGCCAAACCGGGACCGGGGAAGGGCTGCCGCCAGACCATATCCTCGGGCAGGCCGAGCTCAAGTCCCACGTTGCGCACCTCATCCTTGAAAAGGTACCTGAGAGGCTCGATCAGGGTGAGCGCCATCCTGGAAGGCAGCCCGCCCACGTTGTGATGGGTTTTGATTTTAGCCGCCGCCTTGGTCTCGGGAGTCGCACTCTCGATGACGTCCGGATAGAGCGTTCCCTGCGTCAGGAAATCGATCTTGCCCAGCTTCGTGGCCTCGCTTTCAAATACCTTGATAAATTCCCTGCCGATGTTCTTCCTCTTCTGCTCCGGGTCGATGACCCCCTTCAGGTTGTCCAGGAAAAGGTCGCTGGCATCGACATACACCACGTTCATCTGGAGGTTCTTGCGGAAGGTTTCAAGTGCCCGCTCCGGCTCCTCGCGCCGCAGCAGTCCGTTATTGACGAAAATGCAGGTGAGCTGGTCGCCGATGGCGGCGTGCACCAGCTTGGCTGCCACAGCCGAATCAACGCCACCGGACAGGGCGCAGATGACCTTGCCGTTTCCGACCTGCCCTTTGATGGCCGCGATGCTCTCCTGTATAAAATTGCCCGGCGTCCAGGTGCCCCGGCAGCCGCAGACATTGTAGAGGAAGTTCCTGATGATCTGCTTGCCCTGCGGTGTGTGCACCACCTCCGGGTGGAACTGCAGGCCAAATATCTTCAGGCCGTCGCTGATCACGGCATTGGGCGAGTTTTCCGTGGAGGCGCTGGACCTGAACCCGGTGGGCATCTCCATGATCTCGTCGCCATGGCTCATCCAGACCGTCAGCGATTCCTCCAGGTCCAAAAAAAGCGGTGATTTATCGTCGTTCAGGTGCAGCACGGCCTGCCCGTACTCGTGCCTGGCGCCCGGTGCGACCGTCCCGCCGAGCTGGTGCGTGATCAGTTGCATGCCGTAGCAAATGCCCAGCACCGGCAGGTGGCTCTCGTATATTCCCACGGGCGTGAGCGGGGCATTCTTCTCATACACGCTGGCCGGCCCGCCCGAGAGGATGAAGCCGCGCGGCTGGATGGACATGATCTTTTCCAGGGGTGTGTCATAGTGGAAGAGCTCGCAGTAAACGTTGCATTCCCTGACGCGCCGCGCGATGAGATGGCTGTACTGGGAGCCGAAGTCGATGATGGCCACGGCCTCGCGGGCGCCGTGTGGTATCTCCTCCGGCTTGGGCGCAGCCTGCACGCCCTGCATCTCCTTGGCGATCTCGAGGTAAGTGGAGACTTCGACATCGTCGCTGGTGGAAACGCGGTGGCTGGCCGCCTTTTCTTTTGCCCCGCTCATCTGACAAAGTATATCACAGCACAGCTATGCTGTGTACCCTGCCCGCAATTTAAGCGACAGGGCAATTTAAGGTACAATTTGGCTATGAATAGGGACCTGAATATGCATAATACCCAAAATATCCCCGCGGACATCCTGGCGCAGGTGAAAAAGTGTGCCGCCGTGATGAGGGCGGGCGGCATAGCGGCCTACCCCACAGACACGGTCTACGGACTGGGCGCAGATGTGTATAACGGCGGGGCCGTGACAAAGGTTTTCGCAGCCAAGCAGCGCCCGCTCAACATTCCCCTGCCTGTGCTCATAGCCGATACTTCGCAACTCAACGAATTAACCGCAGGTATTCCACCGCTGGCAAAGATGCTGATGGATAAATTCTGGCCGGGAGCGCTCACCATCATCTTCAACAAGGCGCCCGGCTTCAACAGCCTGGTGCTGGCCGGCGGCAGCAAGATTGCCGTCCGCCTGCCCGATCACCCTCTAACCCTGCGGCTGATGAAGGAACTCGGCCACCCGATAGTCGGCACCAGTGCCAATTTA
The DNA here is from genome assembly GCA_026389635.1 of Chloroflexota bacterium. Classification (GTDB taxonomy): domain Bacteria; phylum Chloroflexota; class Dehalococcoidia; order GIF9; family UBA5629; genus CAIMUM01. The sequence continues at coordinate 2,222 of JAPLHM010000256.1, forward strand.
CACGACCGTCCGGCAGCGCTGACGGCCTCAGAAGTTAGGGAGCAGTTGGGGGGGACTGCGGTAGATTTCATTCTAGACGGCGGCCCATGCCCGGGCGGCGTTGAGTCAACCGTAGTCGATGTTACTGTGAACCCGCCGGCCATACTGCGCCAGGGTGCAATCCCGGGAAAAGACCTTGCGGATTTGTTGAACCGATCACGGTAAGTGGCCTTTTCAGGGCGGAATATTGGAGCGGAGTGAACCTCTCGCGTGGAACCGCCCCAAAAATGTCTTTGCATTGTATAACCATGCTTAGCATGTTTGGCCGGATTGACAGGCATAAGCGGTTGCGCTTATACTTTACCTGATGGACATACGGTTCAGCCGTCATGCTAAGAACAAGTTAAGACTGTATGGGCTTACCGCAGTGGAAGTAAAAGCGGCCATTGTAGCCGGGGAAAGGCTTAAAAAGGTAGATAAATGGGAATCCCTGTATGGGAAGCTTAGAGTGATATGGGTTTGGGTAGGCTCATATGCACTCGTGATAACGCTGATAAGAACCAAATAGAGGTGAAATATGCTGACACAAGCAAGATTAGAGAAGCTTCCCAGGGGAGCCCTGAGAATTGAATATGAGCCTGAGGTTGATATCCTCACCATCTACCTACAGGACACTGAGACTGCTTTGAGCAATAGTGATGAAGTGGGCACCGGGATAATACTGAACTATGCTGAAAATGGCGGCCTGGCTTCGGTTGAGATCCTGGATGCCAGTGAGCGCTATCCCCCTGGTGAGCTGGCGGCTGCCAGTGTCGATGAACTTATTGACCTGAAAACTGCATCGCGGCTGGCTGCAATCGCGCCGGTAACTTTGAGAACACAGGCAGGGAAGGGCAAACTGTGGGCATTAAGGCTTGGCGGCCAGTGGCTCACCACACGGGAGCGTCTTCAGCAATACGTTGAAAGCCGGTCAAGGAAAGCTAAAGCTTAATGGTGACTGGAGTGAACCCCTCGCGCGGGGCGCCATAGTAATGTCACTGCGAGTAGCGCCCAAAAATATGTCATTATGAAGAGCCTCCCCAAAAATATGTCTTTGCGAGGAACCTCCCCAAAAATTGTCTTTGCGAGGAGCCCGCAGGCGACGAAGCAATCCAGTGGTACTATTTTCTGTAAGGGGCTTTGCGCTCTTTAATCAGTACTTCGTCACGGCCGGCAGATTTAGAAAGAGCATACACCATATACTGGTTAAGGCTGACACCTTCAAGTTGAGCAACTGTTGCCAGGGTTTCGTGCAATGAAGGCGGCATGCGCAGAACCACCTTTCCACTATATTGCGGCGAATGTACGGGTTCAGGCATTTTATTGCCAAGTCTTAAATTGGTTTCGATCCATTCCCGTTTTACAGATTCCAAATCAGCAAAGGCTTCTGCGGGGGTATCACCTGTCATCATCAGTCCGGGCAGTTCAATGACCTTTGCTAAATAATATATTCCGTGCCCGTCATCCTGCTGCACCAGGATAGTAGTGTAGGACAGTTTAGCATAATACTCTACCTGTTTTTTTAAGTCCTTAATCGTGCCGCCCATAGTTATCTCCTGTTTGCTCTTCCACTAAACCTGTAGACTGATAGTATCACATATAGTACTACTGGTCAATTATTTATCCCCACTGATTCATCTGGTTATTGGACCTTTTGTCCATCCCAGGTTACTGTTCTAAGAGGAGCAGCACATCCCAAACATCTATCCCTATTTGGGACAGCAACCCGAGGCGCCCGGTGCACAGGCCTTTTGCAGGCTTAGATATGCCTGTAATATCTTAGTTTCAGTGATATCGCCTTTGATGGTGTCCCCCTGGCCGGTAGGCGCAATCATCCGGACGGCCGGCAATTTTTGTATTGCAAGGCGGTCTAAGGTAGTTTGGAATTCAGAATCTGTTGAGCTCAGTGTCATGGCCTCGATGTTAGTTCCATCCTGCCTGATTTTCTCGCAGGCGATTTTGACCAACTGGTCCGCCCTTGCGGTTAAGTCATCGTTGCCTGGAAAGATTACAATGACAAAATCGTTACTCTCGAATTTTGTGTTGAGGCTTTTTACCCAGTTCAATTCCCCATCAAGATCTGAGGTCACAAAACCGGCGGCCCTTGCTGTTTTAGAAAGATTGGCTGCCTGTGATGCAGTGGCTGCTGAAGTTCGTGTCACCAAAGCATAAGTTACTGCGCCGGCAATCATCAAAACGCCAAGTACGCAAAGCGCTATTTTCCACCATTCTATGTTTTTGTTCGTCATTTGTTCTCCTGATACTTAATTGCTGCCGCAACAGGAAGGATTTACTACATTGAAATAGACTGATCCAGTATACAAATTGCCCCAGTTATCCGTTATTTTTACCCGGGAACACCGGGCGCAACCCAACCTATCTTCGAGGCGGTGCCGTCCTTAACTCCTGTCCCCTGTATTTTCCCGCCATTGCACGACCATATATATATATATTTTTTAATATCAACAAGGGGCGCATCGCAGTTGATTTCCGAGGTTGTCAATGGCCTTACAAGGCTTAGTTCACTCACAGCGCTGCTGCCGAAGAGCGGTAATTTCAGGTTAATTTCCGGATCAGGGTCGATCACCGTCTGATAAAATGGCAGAACATTCATGCCGGCTTGACTTGAAGTTTCCTTACCTGATGTATTATTTACTTTTACGTCTATTATATATGTCGCGGGCATATCGGGGGAATTCCAGGTGATACTCTCTCCTTCTCCCCTGAGTGTCCCATTATCCGAAGACCACTGGAATCGCAATTCATCATTACCCGGATTGTCCACCCGGCATATCAATACAGTATCGAAAGAAGCAGGAACTTCGGCCGGGTAGAGCAATTCGCTGACAACCGGTGCGTGGTCCTGCGGCTGTACACATGAAAGCAGGCTGAGCAACACTAT
>JAPLHM010000321.1 GCA_026389635.1 Chloroflexota bacterium
AATTCCGCTACTTTTTCAACGTCCACCACACCGGCGATGTTGCTGCCGCAATGGCATACATAGACACCTATCCTGGGTTCCATTATGACCTCCTTGGCAGGATCGTTTCGCAGTTCACGGCACACATGTAGCGGGCAGGCGCTGCCTGTCCAAGCCTGTGAACTTCTGCCAGATTATATCACCGCCTATGCTTACAAACAAGCATCGTGAATGGCCACTTGGCAGCCGGATTTATCAGCGATAGTAGTCTGTGATAAAATTATACGGTTTTGCGGGAGATAATAGATTGAAGATTCTTGTTACCAATGATGATGGAGTCAACGCCGACGGGCTGTGGACACTGGTCGACTGGCTGAAGGATACGGGCGACGTAACGGTCGTAGCGCCCGACCGCGAGCAGAGCGGCGTGGGCACCTCCATCAGTTTTCACCACCCCATACGCCTGACTAAGATACATGAAAAGATACACGGTATCGAGACTTACGCTGTAGAGGGCACTCCCGCCGACAGCGTCATTATGGCCATCAAGGTGGCCATGAAGGACGGCATCGACCTGGTGGTGTCCGGCATCAACCAGGGTCCCAATTGCGGCTACGATGTATTCCTTTCCGGAACGGTGGGTGCCGCCCTGCAGGGCTTCTTTTATTCCATACCATCGATTGCTATCTCGATGAACAGTTTCACCAGCCCCAAATTCGAGACCGGGGCGCGCGTGGCTATGGAGATTGCCGCCTATATAAAAGAGAAAGGCATCAAGGGCAAGATGCTGCTCAATGTGAACGTGCCCGACCTGGACATGCAGGATATCCAGGGTATGGACGTTACCAGGCTGGGCGAGAAGATATACTCGGCGGGGATCGGGACGGGCAACGACGGACGGCACGATTACTACTGGATACAGCACAGGGCGGTGGATACCGAGGACGTCAGCGGCACGGACCTCTGGGCGCTCAAGCACAACCGCATATCGGTCACGCCGCTGCGCTTCAACCGCAGCGAATACAGCACGGAATTTGTGCACGAGATGGCGCCTGCCCTGTGCAAGCGCCTGCTAAGTAAAAAATAGTCATCGAGGAGGGTTCAATGTCAGAGGTTGTAATCGTAAGCGCGGTCAGGACGGCCATCGGTACCTTTGGGGGCCGGACTGAGGCCAAAATCGGGCGCTAAATTGCTGGGCTACGGCCCGGCAGCGCTGGCTGGCGGCGGACTGAGCGAACTTGAACAGAAATATTATGACTGGCCGGACAACCTCAAAGAGGTGCAGGTAGACGAGGTCATCATGGGCAATGTGCTGCAGGCTGCCCAGGGACAGAATACCGGCAGGCAGGCCATGATATACGCCGGGCTGCCCAAGGAGACGCCCGCTTTTACAGTCAATAAGATATGCGGCTCGGGCCTCAAGGCTATCATCACGGGTGCGCAGTCCATTATGCTGGACGATGCCGACGTTATCGTGAGTATGAGCAACGCGCCCTATGCCATGACCCGCGCCCGCTGGGGCTATCGCATGGACCTGAGCGGCAAGGGCGAGGTGCTGGACCTCATGGTTTACGACGGACTGTGGGAGCTTTACTACGGCTACCACATGGGGGTGACCGCGGAGAATATCGCCGCCAAATACGGCTTCACCCGGGATGATCAGGATAAGCTGGGGTTGATCAGTCACCAGCGCGCCATGGCCGCCATCAAGGACGGCACCTTCAAGCAGGAGATAGTGCCGGTGGTTTTCCCGCAGAAGAAGGGCGACCCGGTTATTTTCGATACCGACGAGAGGCCGATGGAGACCAGCATGGAGAAGATGGGCAAGCTGGCCGCGGCCTTCAAAAAGGACGGCACCGTCACAGCCGGGAACGCCTCGGGCATCAACGACGGAGCCGCAGTAGTGCTGCTGATGTCGGCTAAAAAAGCCAGGGAGATGGGACTCGAGCCCATGATAAAGGTGAAAGCCTATGCATCCGGCGGGCTGGACCCCGCCTACATGGGATTAGGCGTGGTGCCGGCCGTGAAAAAGGCGCTGGAAAAGGCCAAATTATCGGTTAAGGACTTGGATATAGTTGAATTGAACGAGGCCTTCGCCTCGCAGGCGCTGGGGTGTTTCAAGGAACTGGGCTTCAACCCGGACAAGACCAACGTCCACGGCAGCGGCATTTCACTGGGACATCCCATCGGCGCCACCGGGGGACGTG
>JAPLHM010000101.1 GCA_026389635.1 Chloroflexota bacterium
CCCGGGCAATATAAGAGTAGCCTACCACGACCCCTGCCAGCTGGGCCGGTACATGGGCCTTATCGACCAGCCCCGCCAGGTGATGCGGGCCATAGAAAATGTTGAGCTGGCCGAGCCCGAATGGACGTCGGGCGAATGGTCGACCTGTTGCGGCGGCGGCGGTGGTTTCGAGGTTGTATTTCCTGGCATGAGCCAGACGCTGGCCGAGGGCAGGGTAAGGGAACTGCTCGATACCGGCGCCGATATCGTGGCCACCCACTGCCCCGGCTGCCTGATGCAGTTGAAAAGCGGGCTGAAAGCGCTGAAAAAGGATAAGATTGAAGTCATAGACCTCGCTACCCTGCTGGCCAGGTCTTTAACGGGAACGAACACAATTTAAGTTCGTAGGGGCGTACCTTCAGGTGCGCCCGAGAGAATAATAGATGTCCATATCGAAGGATTACAGGAAAGAACTTAAAGACGCAGCAGGCAGTGAGCGAATACGGCTGGCGCTCTCGAGAGCGATCAAAAGCTACCGTGTGAACACAAATAATGCTCTGAAGAAATTCCCTCATACGGTGAAACTGGCTGAAGAGGTCAAGCTGATCAAGGAAAATGCCATTCAGCATATGGCGGCGCTGGCCAAAAAGGCCGGGCAGAACATCGCGGAGAACAACGGTAAATACTACATTGCGAAGACGGCCGCAGAGGCGCTGAACATAATTGGTGGACTGGTTGGCGCGGGCAAACTGGTGGTCAAGGCCAAGAGCATGACGGCCGAGGAGATACTGTTGCGTGAGCACCTCGAGCAGGCGGGAAACGAGGTATACGAGACCGACCTGGGCGAATTCATAATACAGAAGCTGGGGCAGCGCCCCATGCATATACTCTCCCCTGCCATACACGTGCCCAGGGAAGATGTGGCCGTGTTGTTCTCGCAGTTGACGGGCCAAAAGCTGCAGCCGGACATCGACACGCTGGTGGCCACGGCACGGGAATTGCTGAGGGAGAAATTCTTCAAGGCGGATGTGGGTATCAGCAGCGCCAACGTGGTTTCTGCCGATACCGGCACACTGTTTTTAATTGAGAACGAGGGCAATATCCGCCTTGCCACAGGAGCCCCGCCCATGCATATAGCCCTTGTCGGCATGGAAAAATTGGTACCGACGCTGGAAGATGCCTTTAAGGTCTCGGAGGTTACCTGGCGCTATGCCAACTATACTGTACCCTCTTACGTCAGCATGATTTCAGGCCCCAGCAAGACAGGGGATATCGAAAAAGTGACCACTTACGGTGTTCACGGCCCCAAAGAATTCCACGTTATCTTCCTGGATGACGGAAGAACGCACCTCGCTAAAGACCCGGTACTGCGGCAGGCATTATACTGCCTGCGCTGCGGCGGATGCCTGTACGAATGCCCGGTCTTCGGGCTGACAGCGGGTTACTTTGGAGATAAGTACTTTGCAGGCATCGGCGCCGTGTGGGCCGCCGAGGTGACCGGGAACATGGAGAAGGCTGCGTCAATGGCCTATACCTGCCTTACCTGCGGCAGGTGCAAGGTACGCTGCCCCATGAAGATCGATGTCCCCGAGATGATCCTTGCGCTGCGCAAGTCCATAGCCGAGCCTTAGGCGCCTGCCTTATCAATAAACACAATTTGTTATACTACTTCAAAAGCCTGAATAGGAGGCAAGTGATGATGCAAGCCAGCGGTCAGAAGGAGACTAGGGGTCCGGGACGGCGCCACAAAAGGTCTTACGGCGCGTTAATTATTACATCCATCGTCATTTCTGCGATTGTAATTACAGTACTTATTATCGTTGGACTGAGGCTACAGCAGGTTG
>JAPLHM010000036.1 GCA_026389635.1 Chloroflexota bacterium
TGAATTCGCTGAGAAATGCGACACAGCACAGCTGGCAGCCGCATTTTCCAACGCCGCCTATAAGTTTCGCCTCGTCACGGGCTCCCACCTGCCGCAGTTCGACATGCGCACGCAGTTCATGGCTGAGCTTGCGTACAAGCTCACGGAAGTCTACCCTTTTCTCGGAGTAAAAAAATATGATGAGGTGGCTCCCGTCCAGGTTGTACTGTGAGTAGATCACCTTCATAGGAAGGTTAAGGCTCTGGATGAGTTCCTTGGATTTGGCCAGCGCTTTCTTAGCCCGGTCCTTTTGAAATTGGGACTGAGATATATCCTCCGGCGTTGCCATACGTATGACAGGTTTGAAAGGTTCAGCGTTCTCCGCGGGAGCCACTTCCTTTAGCCCAATGATCACCTTGCCCAGTTCAATACCGCGGTTGGTTTCAACTATGACAAGGTCATTCACCTTGAGGTCAAGCCCGGCGGCATCAAAGGAGTATATCTTCCCCGCCTGCATAAACCTGATGCCTACAACGTTGGCCATCAGTTATTTACTCCAACGGAATTTATTGCATAATCGGCCCTTTTCTCTTTTTTCGGCATATCCAGCATGATTACCTCCAAGAGGAGATGCAGGTTGGCATTATACGAGAGGTTCACCAGCGTCCTATTCAAACTGTTGATAAACTCTTTTATCTCAAGAATTGTTAACACATTTGCCCACGATTTAATGTCGTTTATTTTATCCACGTTGATGGCAGCATCTTCACAGTTATATTTTAGCAGCATTACGTCGCGGCACCATGACAGCCAGAGTTTGATCACCTCTTCCATGCTGTTCCTGTCGGAGGGCAATTGCTGTATATATAGTAACCTGTCCGACCATGATCTGGTCAAGAGGGAGGCAAATTCACCCAGCCTCAAGTCCCGGCCTTGCAGGTAGCTGTCGTCTTCAAGGGCGGATATGGCCCAGCCCAGGCAGCCGCCCGAAAGCCTCGAAACTAATTTTATTTTATCGGGGTTGCAGCCATTAAAATATTTAAGCCGGCTCTCTATCTCAGCCACAGCTACCGGTTTAAGCTCAAACCGCTGACATCTTGACACTACTGTCGGCAAGAGGGCACTTTCCTGCGAGGTTAGCAACAAAATAATCACATGTTGCGGCGGCTCCTCCAGCGTTTTAAGCAGGCAGTTGGCAGCCTCCACCGACATCAGGTCGGCGTCATCGATAATAAAGACCTTGCAATTGCCTTCATAGGGGGGCAAACTGGAACCCCTCTGAAGAATCTCCCTCACCGTATCGATGCCTATCTCGGTGGCCTTCCTCCTGTCCTTCTGGTCTCGGCCCGCGTATTTATCGATGACGATTACGTCGGGGTATTTTCCCTGCTGGATTCGCTGGCAGGCACGGCACGATCCGCAGGGTGGTGTGCCGTCGCCGCAGTTAAGGGCGCTGGCCAGGTCCAGGGCGAGCGTCATTTTACCTATATGGGGGGGGCCTACCAGCAGGTATGCATGTGCCAGGGAGCGCCTCGCAATCGAGTCCCTGAGAAAATTGATGATGCGGTCCTGGCCGGCGGTCCGCCACATTTAAGATTTTCCCGAAATGTCATATTTCATAAGGTCGGAATACTTCTGCCTCCGGCGAATTATTCTTGACCTGCCTGCACTGACCATCACTATGGCAGGATGGGGAACCATGTTGTAATTGCTCGACATGGGAACGCAGTATGCTCCGCAAACAGGTATGGCGACCAGGTCACCGGCAGTTACCTCCGGCATGGCTATATCCCTGATAAGTATGTCACCTGATTCGCAGTAACGGCCGGCTATAGTGATTTTGCGGGTATTGCGGGCGTTAACTTTGTTGGCCAGCAGGGCTTCATATTTAGCTTCGTATAAAGCAGGGCGTATATTGTCGCCCATCCCGCCGTCCACGCAGACATAGGTCCTGACCGACGGTATATCCTTTATCGATCCTACAGTGTAAATAGCTACCCCGGAGCGGGCGATTATGCTGCGGCCCGGCTCTATGATAAGCCTCGGTTTGGGCAGGCCCAACTTCGAAGTCAAAGCTATTAGATTGCTCACAATCGAATCAGCGTAGCTGGAAACGGGTGGGATCTCAGCCGAACTGATATACCTTACCGCGAAACCGCCACCGGGGCTGAGCTCCTTCATAGTGAACGAATGTTTGGCTTTCATGGCCGCGGCGAATTTTAAAACAACTTCCAGCCCCTGTTTGTAGGGAGCTGTTTCGCTAATCGGTGAACCAAGATGGAAATGCAGGCCGTGAAGTACGATATTCTTCAATAACAGTGCCTTTTTAACCGCTTCCTCCGCCTGGCCCGTTCCAATGGGAAAGCCGAATTTGCTGTCCAATATTCCTGTGGTAGTGTGCTTGTGAGTGTGTGGATCGACGCCGGGATTAAGCCGCAGCAAAATGTTGGCCTTTATTTTTCTTCCGGCGGCCAGCCTGTTGAGCAGTTCAAGCTCATGAAGATTGTCTACCACGATCCGACCCAGGCCCCAGTCCAGGGCCATATTCAGTTCCGCCTCGCTCTTGTTGTTGCCGTGAAAGAAAACCTTCACGGGATCAAAACCGACGGCCCGGGCAACATTTATTTCGCCGCCGGATACAGTGTCCAGGCCCATACCCTCTTCCTTTATTATCTGTGCCACTGCCTTATTGATGAAGGCTTTGGACGCATATGCGGCTGTGGTGTCCCTGTATCGACTCTTGAACTCGTGCATGTATTCCTGGCACTGACTTCGTATAGTGGCCTCGTCAAAAACGTAGAGGGGAGAACCGTATTTACGCAGCAGGGCGGCACAGTCGCAGCCGCCCAGCACCAGGTGATCGTGCCGGTTGACATCCGCGGTTATGGGGAATAAGTTGAGCCTCTTCGCAGACATTTAATACCCTGAACGTAATTTCGGTTGATATATAAAAGGTATTATACACCAATGTATGTTAAGGCTGTCATCCTTCCTAAATCGAAGCGATTAGACCGTTATTGTTCTTCGGCGTAAATCAATATATAAATCAATATATTTGACAGGGGTTACGATAACTGCTATATTATAAATTTGCTATTATGCCATTTCGACTCAGGACACCGAATTTTTGTCCCGTGTAAATATTTCCGTTCGTGTCACGTTGTATTTAATTTGACCGACCAGTTCGCAGCCGACCGGTAACTAACTTTGGACAGGAGAGAATATGTCTGTTTCTATGGCCGTAGAGAATAATGCCCTGCCCG
>JAPLHM010000279.1 GCA_026389635.1 Chloroflexota bacterium
AAGGAGCTGAGAAGACAGCAGAGAAAAACACTGTGGCAGGAGGCGGCAAAGGACACGTTGTTCTTAGCAGATATAAAACAGGTTGAGGAGGATTTCCTATATGCGGATGCTGAAACCGCAGGTAAAATGGACCAATGAAAAGTTATCAATGGGCTGTCATGGAAGCGAGTCTTGACCCTGCGACCGGGGCAGAGCAAAAGGGCATACGGCCAGTGCTTGTAGTTAGCAATGAAGAGTATAATCAGACTATTCCCAATGTTACAATACTTCCGTTGACTTCAACCCGGCGCCGTTTATATCCTTCCGAGGTGTTACTTTCAAAAGGAAGGGCGGGCCAGCCTTTAGATTCGATTATAATGGCTCACCAGATAAGGACAATCTCCAGGCAACGGCTGGGGAAGTTTTGGGGATACCTGGCTGATACCAGGCTCCAGGACGAGGTAAGAAGCGCTATCAAAGAGCATCTGGATATTGATTAACCATGGCCCACTCTGAAGATTATTACGAGATACTCCAGGTCAGCTCCTCAGCCGAACCTGAAGTTATAGAGGCAGCGTATAAAAAACTGGCTCAGAAATACCATCCGGACCTAAATACAGGCCCCCTGTCCTCGGAAAGGATGAGGCAAATAAATATCGCCCATGATATTTTGAGTGATCCGGTTAGGCGGTCACAATATCATGCTCAATGGTTACATGAAAGAGACAGCTTAAAAAGCTTGCCAGGAACGTATACTCCGGCCACACCGAAGCCCTCTGCATATGCCGCCTACTCTGAAGAATACAATCCGGTCGGTCAAACCCGGCGAGGAAAAAAAGTTGGCATAATTGCTTCAATCGTTGTAGTCCTGCTGGTCGTCGGCGTAATTATATTTGCCCTGAGCAAAAGCAGCGGGTTTGATCTGGGAAGTCTAACTTCATCAACTGCGGCTACATCAATTACCCCTGCAACACAGCAGGAAAATGAAAACACAGAACTCAGTAATTCCGCACCGAATCGATGGGATGAGGCAATCGTGGAATTCACCAGGGCGATTGAACTGAATCCAAAGGATGCCGGGGCTTACAACAACCGCGGGCTTATCTATCAGGATAAAGGTGATTACGACAGGGCATTAGCTGATTTCAGTAGGGCCATAGAAATTGATCCTAAGGGGGGTAAGGTTTACGTCAACCGAGGGTTTGTCTATCATATTATGGGTGATTACGACAAAGCATTAGCTGACTATACCAGAGCCATAGAGCTGAACCCAAAGGATGCAAAGGCCTACAGCTACCGTGGGGATACCTACATTAAAAAAGGTAGATACGACGATGCCATAGCTGATTGCAGCAAGGCCATAGGATTGGAGCCGAATTATGTCAAAGCTTACCAATTTCGCGGCGCTGCATATTATTCCAAAGGTGACGTAGATAAAGCCCAGATCGATTATAAAAAGGCGCAGGAGTTGGGCTATGATGAAAAGCGGTAGCAGCGGGAAGGTATTCAGATAACCCCCGATACATATAGTTAAGCGTCCCCAGGGACTTCAAGAAGCCGCTACCAACCAGTTTGATAAGTTAATATCCCATAGTTATAATATCAGCGCTAAGATTAATTGAGACTATTAAAAACAGTTATTAGCAAATTATTGTTATGTCAATTACAGAAAATTTACGAAGCAGCTAATTTAGCTACGATTTTGGCAGTTGGAGAGGTGACCGAGTGGCTGATGGTGCCGCTCTCGAAAAGCGGTGGGCGAGAGCCTCGTGGGTTCGAATCCCACCCTCTCCGCCATGTTTTTAATCAGGAGAGGTGCTGGAGTGGCCTAACAGGCGCGCCTGGAAAGCGCGTGTAGCTTCACCGCTACCATGGGTTCGAATCCCATCCTCTCCGCCATATCGCAAACTGACACGGTGAAACGGTCCGGCTTATGAATTCCGAATTTAAGATAGGACTGGCGCTGGGAAGCGGCGCGGCTCTGGGGATGGCGCATATCGGCGTTATCAAGGCCCTGCGTGAAGCCAATATCCCCATCGACATGATCGCCGGCACCAGCATGGGTGCGCTGGTGGGCGCCTGTTATGCCACGGACGGCCGGATAGCGGCTATGGAGGCGCTCGCGCTGACAGCCAACCTGCGCAAGATTACCCGGCTGCTCGATCCTAAATTTACGCTGATAAGGGTCGGCTTTTTGCAGGGAAAGCGGGTGGAGAATTTTCTCAAACCTATTATAGGCGACCGCAACATCAACCAGTGCAAAATCCCCTTTGCCGCAGTAGCAACCGATATTCATTCTGCCAGGCAGGTTATCCTCACCCAGGGGTCACTTCTAACAGCAGTGCGCGCCAGCATATCCATACCGGTCGTGTTCGTGCCAGTGCATTACGAAGGCCGCTACTTAGTGGATGGCGGGGCGCTTAACCCGGTGCCGGCGGACGTGGTGAAATCCATGGGCGCAACTTTTGTCATAGCTGTAAATGTATTGAATGATCCCAAGAAGCGCATACACCTGGGGTTGACCGGCAATAAAAAATCACGCAGGGCGCCGGGCATCATGAATACCCTCATACAATCCATATATATTATGGAATATCAGATGGTATGCGCCAGCATATTAAAGGCTGACATCATGATTGAGCCGGACGTGAGCAACATCGAGGTCTACGAGTTCCACCGCGGTCTTGAGGCTATTGATGCCGGGTACAAGGCAGCGGCGGCTGTCATCCCCGAGATCAACAGAATGCTTAACGGCAATCAGATAATCTAACCGGCCAGCCGCTATTTTCAGCTCAGACATTGCGCCCCGTTTCGGAGGCCACCGTCCGGCCGCCTTTTCTTGCAGCCCCCGTGCTTGTGTTAAAATACCTCGATTTATATGCCTGACGACAGAGAAATCAAATACTGGATCGGGTTCACCAGGGTCCCGGGCATCGGCAAGGTGCGACTATCTTTGCTCAAGGCGCATTTCGGATCACTGGCGCGTGCCTGGAAGGCGCCCCGGTCGGAGCTGGTGAAAGCCGGACTTGACGCCGGCACTGTAAATAGCCTGGTAGTCAGCCGCCCGGGGATAGACCTTGAAAAGGATTTGTCCCTTGTTGAGAAATACAAGATCAAAGTAATCACCTTTGAATCGCCGGACTATCCGGTTCTTCTGAAGGAAACGCACGATTACCCCGCGGTTTTATACGTTCGCGGTGAGCTGGTTGCCGCGGATGCTGACAGCGTGGCCGTCGTGGGCACGAGGAAGGCCACGTCATACGGCAGGCAGGTCACCGAGGATATTGTGGGCAACCTTGCCCTCAACGGCATAACCATAATAAGCGGCCTAGCCAGGGGCATAGATACGATCGCGCACAGGGCGGCACTGGAAGCCGGCGGCAGGACGATCGCGGTGTTTGCCTGCGGCCTGGACATCGTCTACCCGCCGGAAAACCTCAAGCTGGCCAAAGATATACTTGCGAACGGTGCACTGGTCAGCGAGCACCCTTTGGGGACAACGCCCAGGCCGGAGAATTTCCCGCGGCGCAACAGGATCATGAGCGGCCTGAGCCGCGGCGTGCTGATAGTAGAATCCGGGGAAAAGGGCGGCGCGCTTATCACCGCCAGCTTTGCTCTCGATCAAAACAGGGAGGTCTTTGCCGTCCCGGGCAGCATACTTTCCGGAATGAGCCGCGGCCCCAACAGGCTGATCCAGGACGGCGCCAAGCTGGTCAGGAACCACCTCGATATTCTTGAGGAACTGCGGCTCCCCGTGGTTTCCCGTCCAATCGAGATGAAGGACACCCTTGCCCCCGGCGGGAATGAATCGATTATAATAAAATACATTTCCGAGGAACCGGCCCACGTGGACGAGATATGCCGGGCCAGCGGGCTGGATACATCAACGGTCGTAAGCTGCCTGGCGATCATGGAGCTGAACGGCCTGGTCAGGCAAATAGGCGGCATGACCTATGCGCTGAACAGCCGCCTGAAATATAAATAGTTTTTTTATTGGAAACTATAC
>JAPLHM010000092.1 GCA_026389635.1 Chloroflexota bacterium
ATATCTATCTTGCCGAAGGCATCGACGGCGGCCTTGATGATGTTCTCGCCGCCCTTCCATGTTGATACCGAGTCGTAGTTGGCCACGGCCTGGCCGCCCATTTTCTTGATCTCGGCCACGACCTCGTCGGCCGGCACAGACGCGGAACCCGCCCCGTCCGAGCCACCGCCCAGGTCATTGATAACTACCTTAGCCCCTTCAGAGGCAAAGAGCAGCGCCTCGGACCTCCCCAGGCCGCGCCCCGCGCCGGTGATAACGGCAACCTTACCGTCGAGTAAACCCATGTCTGTTCCTCCTTTCCGCTTTGCGGAAAATAAAATTATTTGGCTGAGTACAACTCAGACTGAAAGAACCCGAAGTTAAGACTCGGCCAGTATGGTCTCCTGCCTGACCTTCTCGGCATCGGCCGGGTAGGTGCGCGCGGCGATGAGGAAGAATATGCCGCCCAGTAACCCCGCTATGGCCGAGAGCATGACGGCGATGCTAAGCCCTTCCGCGCCGCCGCCCAGCAGGTCGGATAGCCAGCCTATTATCCAGGGACCCCAGGCGCCGCCGAAAAGGTACTGGGCAAATACCACCAGTCCCATGGAAAGGCCCTTGTGCGCAACCGGCACGATATCCTGTGAAACCGTTGCGAAGGCCGGCACAGCCATCGAGGCACAGATGCCGTAAAGCACGGCCAGCGCGATGCCTACGGGGCTGAACTTGGTCAGTATCACGATCACGATCAGCACGGCGGAGATCAAGTAGGCCACCGCCGGCACGTACATCCTGCCGCGCGGGTTCCTCTTACGCCAGAAATCTGAGAGTAGGCCGCCCAGCGGCGCGCCGATGATGGCAGTCAGGCCGATGCCGCCCACCAGCATGCCGGCCTGGGCTTCCGAGACATTCATAACGCGCATGATCAGGCTGGGCAGCCAGATCAGCACCGACATGGACATGAAGACGGCCAGCCCGAGTGCCGGGTAAAACCACTTTATGGTGGGCAATTTGAGCACGCTGCCCATTGCTACAAAAAAGCCCTTTACACCCGTCGATGCCCCTGCATCCACAGCCGTTTTATAATCCTTCATAAAAAAGGCCAGTACGCCCAGCAGCACGCCGGGGATGGCGAAATAATAGAACGGTGTGCGCCAGCCGAACTTGGCGGAAATAATGCCGCCCAGCATCACGCCGGCGGCCGCACCGAGGGGTATAGCGATATGAAATATGCCCAGCGCCCGGCCCCTCTTCTCTTTAGAATACGAGGCGCTGATCATGGCCGTGCCGCCCGGCACAAAGCCGGCTTCGCCCAGGCCCACGAAAGCGCGCGGGACGAGCACGCCGACAAAGTTGGCCGCCAGGCCCGTCACGAAGGTGAAAGCGCTCCACAGCATGGCCATGATACCTATGGATTTCCTGCGGCTCCAGCGGTCTATCATGTGGGCGATGGGGAAGGAAAAGAGAGCCATGCCCAGGATGAGCACGGTCGAGGCCAGTCCGCACTCGGCATCGGTCAGGCCCAGCTCTATTTTCATGGGCTGCAGGATGACCGAGAACACCTGCCGGTCCATATAGTTGATGGCATACAGCAGGGTGCAGATGATGAGGACGTAGTGAGCGCTCCAGCCGCCCGTCTTGTACTCTTTTGCCCCGTCCTGGACGTCCATTTTTGCCATAGCATTGACCTCCTTAGTTTTCAGCCACCGGCCCCGCCTGGCATCATAATGTGAAATTAACGAAATATACTACATCGGGGCAATGGATGCAATCGGGCCATTATGCTACAATTTCCGGGTCAGCAACGGGGAGAGGAGCCGTCCACATGTCACTATGGGTCATAGCAGTGCTGCTCGCAGCACTGGCCATTATCATACTAATAGTCATCGTTGCGGCCAGGACAGCCGCCTTTAAGTCCAAACAGACGGCCGTCCCTTCAAGGATCACCTATCCTGTAGATGTTAACGCTGCAGCCGCGCGCCTGGCCGAGGCTGTAACTTTCAAAACGGTCTCCAGTCACGATCGCTCTCAATTCGATTACAGCCTGTTTTCGGCCTTGCACGCCTTCCTCGTGAAATCTTTCCCGCTGGCCCACGCCACGCTGGAAAAGCAGGTCATCAACAGCTACGGCCTGCTCTACACCTGGAAGGGCAGCGACGCGGGGCTGAAACCCATATTGCTGATCGCCCACCATGACGTTGTGCCCGCCTCCGATGAGGGCTGGGAGCATCCACCCTTCTCGGGCCGCATAGCGGACGGCCGCATCTGGGGCAGGGGAACGCTGGACGATAAAGGCAGCCTGCTGGGCATCATGGAGTCTCTTGAATACCTGGCGCGGGATGGCTTCCAACCGTCCCGCTCAATTTACATAGCATCCGGCTTCGATGAAGAGGTCGGCGGGCGCGAGGGCGCAGGCAAAATCGCCGATCATCTCAGGGCAGAGGGGCTGAAGTTCGAATACATCATAGACGAAGGCATGGCGGCCACGCACGGCATTGCGCCGGGCATACCCGGCTGGGTTGCCCTGGTCGGCATCGCGGAGAAGGGCTACCTGTCTCTTGAGTTGACTGCCGAGGCCGAGGGCGGGCACGCCGCACAGCCTCCGCGCCAGACCACCATCGGCATCCTGGCGGCAGCCATCGCCAGGCTCCAGGCCAAACCCTTCCCGGCACGCCTGACGGGTTCGGCTGCCGCCCTTTTCAATTACCTTGGCCCCGAGATGCCCTTCCCCAATAAGATGATCTTCGCCAATATGTGGCTGTTCGGCGGACTGGTCAAACGGCAACTGGCCAATAAACCTGTCACCGACGCCTCCATCAGGACCACCACCGCGCCCACCCAGTTCAAGGGCAGCGAACGGGATAACATACTGCCCATGCAGGCCACGGCCGTGATCAACTTCCGTATCCTGCAGGGCGATACCGTCGAAAGCGTTATAAAGCGCGTTACAGGCGTGATAGCAGACCCACGTGTCAGGATAAAGCCCCTTGCGGGCATCCTCTTCCAGCCATCCCCCGTATCCCCCACCTCTGGCTGGAGTTTCAGCACGCTGAATGACACTATCAGGGAGATCATGCCCGACGCCCTGGTGGCGCCCACGCTGGTGCTGGCCAGGACCGACTGCTCCTTCTTCGTGGACCTGTCGCCCTGCTGTTACCACTTCGTGCCGCAGCGTATCAGGTCGGAGGAACTGGCATCGGTGCACGGTGTCAACGAAAGTATCACCATAGACAGCTACGGCGAGATGATCAGCTTCTATATCCGCTTACTAACCAGCTCATGCAGTTGAGCCTGCAATAAATAAGGAGGATCACCCATGTCACAAGGAGCATTGACCGGTATCAGGGTGCTCGATTTAGGCCAGTACATAGCCGGCCCGTTCGCAGCCACGCTGCTGGCGGAGCAGGGCGCCGACGTCATCAAGGTTGAGCGTCCGGGCGGGGACCCCATGCGCGGCCAGGACGGCTTCATAGTCTGGAACCGCAGCAAGAAAGGGATCACGCTGGACCTCAAAAAGCCCGGGGGGCTAAAGGTGGCCCTGGACCTGGCAAAGAAAGCCGACGTAATCATAGAGAACTTCAAGCCGGGTGTGGCCGATAAATTAGGTATCGGCTACGACAAGATTAAGGAGTTGAACCCTCGGGCGGTTTACTGCTCGATTTCGGGGTTCGGCTCCAAGGGTCCCTACGCCAACTGGTCCGGCTACGAGCAAATCGTCAGCACGGCGGCCACGGTTTACACCGAGCAGGGCCTGGCCACGCATCCGCTTTACGTGGTGCTGCCACTGGCCAGCCTTTACACAGCCGTGGATGCGGCATTCTCAATCGTGACAGGCCTGTGCGTGCGTGAGACCACCGGCAGGGGCCAGAAGATAGAAATGTCACTTTTCCGCAGTATACTCAGCACCTTCCGCCAGTTCAACGTCGATTTCGAGGGCATGTTCCGCGCCCCCTGGGGTCCTACCGGACCCATGCCCCTCTACCGGCCCTACCAGTGCAAGGACGGCAAGTGGCTGTTCACCGGACTGGGCAATTTTAAATTTTTCACATCATTCGCCCTGGAAATGGGCCACGATGAGTGGCTGACCGACCCGCTATTCGAGGGAGCGCCCTTCCTCATCTTCCCGCCGCGCAACGCGCAGGTCATGTCCATGCTCAAGCCCATCTACAAGAGCAAAAAACGCGATGAGTGGCTGGAGCAGTTGGGAGCGCAGGAGCTGCCCGTGGCGCCGGTGCAGAACGTGGATGATTTCATGGCCTACAAGCAGGTCATCGCCAACGATATGGTGCAGACCGTCAAAGAGCCGAAACTGGGCAACGTCAAGGAGATGGGTGTGCCCGTGGCGCTGGCGGACACGCCCGGAAAGATCCAGGGGCCTTCGCCTCAACAGGGGCAGCACACGCGCGAAGTGCTGAGGGAACTGGGCTACTCCGCCCGGGACATAAAGCTTCTCAAGCAGGAGAAGGCGATCAAACTGGCTCCGAGGAGGAAATAATACCATGATGCCGTTAGA
>JAPLHM010000200.1 GCA_026389635.1 Chloroflexota bacterium
GTCAGCCTGCCCAGGCTGGTTGCAGCGGTCTGCAACGCCGGCGGCCTGGGCATCTTCAACAGCGTAGCCAATACGCCCGACCAGCTCAGAGGCATCATACAGGAGATAAAATCTTTAACCGATAAGCCTTTTGCCATCAACGCCACGCTCATCTTCCCCAACGGCAAGGAGAACGCGGAGGTGGCGCTGGCCGAGAAAGCCCCGATTATAAACTTTGCGCTGGGCAAGGGCGACTGGATCATTAAGCAGGCGCACACCTACGGCGGCAAGGTTATATCTACGGTAGCCACGGAACGGCACGCCATCAGGGCAGCCGAGCAGGGGGCGGACGCCATCATCGTTACCGCCCATGAAGCAGCCGCGCACGGCAGCGAGGTGGGGGGCATGGTACTGCTTCCCCAGATAGCCAGCAAGGTGAAGATACCCATCATTTCAGCCGGCGGTTACTGCGATGGCCGGGGTCTGGCAGCCGCGCTGGCACTGGGCGCAGACGCCATCGCTATGGGAACGCGTTTCGTGGTCACCCAGGAGTGCGACGTGCATCCCAACATCAAGCAGGTCGCCATGAAAACGCAGATGGAAGAGACATTTTACTCGGCCGGCATCGATGGCATGCCCGGGCGCTGGTACGCCAACAAGCGCGCCCTCGAGATGGCCGGCAGCAAGACGTCATACATAGATGCGCTGAAGGCCGGCTGGGCACTCAGGAAACAGGTTGATATGCCTGTCTGGAAACTGCTCTTCGGCAGCCTTCAAAAGAGGGGGGTGCAGGAGCTGGCGCAGCAGGCCATAGGTATCGACGCGCTGGGCAAAATCCTGGATGACGGCGACCTTGAGAACGGCGTGGTGCCCTTCGGCCAGGTGGTGGGCCGCATACGCGACCTGCCTACCTGCAGGGAACTCATAGAGCGTACCGTGGCCGAAGCCGAGGAGATCATCCGGTCGTTGCAGAGCAAGGTGTAAATCGCTGCTGCAGGGACGTTGATGTAAGGGCATTGCTGTAGGGGCGTTGCTTTAGCTGCGCCCGCAAAGACGGACGGGCCTGAAGGCCCATCCCCACATTAATACACCCTTGCAGGGGCGTTGCCGTCTATGAGATACCACGTTGGATTTGCTTTGCTTATTCAAATCCCATCAGTCATGGTATTATAAAGTTATTACTGACTTGATTTGCTTTGCGCGTCCATAGCTACGGTTGGAGAACGCTTGTGGGCGGTCGGCTGAACCGACAGCAGGGCAAGGATTGAAGGAAACGGGTTGATGACAGATAAAAAGAAGCAGAAAAATGGGGAAAACAGCACCCGAAACCTGGGGACCGAGGAGGCGATGAAATTTTCTCTGTCATTGCTTAGTGCCTCCCTGGAATCCACTGCCGACGGCATCCTGATTGTTGACAGGCAAGGAAAGATTGCACTTTGGAATCAGAAATTCGCCAATATGTGGAAAATACCTGAAGAAGTTCTCTCTACCCGTGACGATGAAAAAGCAATAAACCATATCCTTACGCAGCTTGCTGACCCGGAGCAGTTTGTAGCCAAAGTCAGGAAATTGTACGAACAACCGGAGCAATCGAGTTTCGACCAGGTCGAGTTCCTGGATGGGCGCGTTTTTGAGCGTTATTCCCAACCTCAAAGAATTGAAGGCGATATTGTGGGCCGCGTGTGGTCATTCCGCGACATCACTGAGCGCAAGCGGGTGGAGGAGGAACTGCGGGAGAGCGAGCAGAAATACCGTGCCGCCGTCGAGACTGCAAGTGACGTCATCTGTATCATACAGGACGGTATAATCAGGTTTTCTAATCCCAGAGTTACGACCATGTTCGGTTACAAGCCCGAGGAAATTGAAGGGAAGAATATCGCCAGTTTTATTCCCCAGGAAAATTTAGGTCTGATACTGGAAAGATACCGTAAAAGGATGGCCGGGGAAAAACTCTCCGAAGTATACGAAACAGCACTGCTTCATAAAAGTGGGAGGAAGGTGGACATCGAGCTGAGTGGCAGTGTTATCCGGTATGAAGGGAACCCGGCAGACCTGGTGATTATACGCGACATCACCGAGCGCAAGCGCGCGGATGAAGCGCTTGCCCGGTCAGAGGAGAGGTACCGCACCATACTGGAAAACATGCAGGATGTGTATATAGAGGTGGATTTGGTGGGCAATTTTACCTTCGTTAATGAGGCCGCCGGCCTCAACCTTGCCTATAGCAAAGAGCAATTGATCGGGTCAAACTTCAGTGATATCACATCCGATCAAGATGAGCTAAAAGCTGTCTTTAAGGCCTACAACGAGGTATATAAAACCGGAGAGCCGAACAAAGGCTTTGCCTTCAAGATCGTGCGCAAGGATGGCACCACCGGATATGGCGAGACCTCGATTTCCCTTATAAAGGACGAGCAGGGCAAGCCTATCGGATTCCGCAGCGTGGGGCGCGATGTAACCGAGCGCAAGAAGATGGAGGTGGAACTGCAGAGGCTGGCGTCGGTGGTACACAACTCCAGCGAACTGGTTAACCTGTCAACAATTGAGGGCAAGATGATCTTCCTCAATGCGGCGGGCGCAAAAATGCTGGGCATAGATCCGCAGAAAGTTGACCGGTTTAACATCATGCAGGTTATCCCGGCTCACCTCGTAGAGAAAGTGCAATCTGAACTACTGCCGCAATTACTGAAAGGGGGTAACTGGGAGGGTGATTTACAGTACCTCAACCTCAAGACCGGGCTGTTGACCGACGTACACGCAACGACCTTCGCGATTAAGGACCCGTCCAGCGGGACGGCGTTGTACTTTGCCAACGTCTCGCTTGATATCACCGAGCGCAAGCAGACGGAGGAATCTATCCTGCGCTCAAAGCTGCTGCTGCAGAGCGTAATAGACTCTACGCCCGACTGGATGTACGTCAAGGATTTGCGGCATAAATTCCTGCTGGTCAACAGGAGCTTCGCTGAGGCGCAGAATGCTAAGCCCCAGGATATGGTAGACAGGCCTGATACCGACTTCTTCTCCCAGGAGCTGTGCACAGGCAACCCTGATAAGGGCATCCGGGGGTTCCACGCGGATGATAACCAGGCCTTCGGAGGCCAAACGGTGCATAATCCCAAGAATATAATAACCTGGGCCGACGGTTCAATGCATATATACGACACTTATAAAATCCCGCTTGCCGACCAGTCGGGGAAGATATACGCTGCCCTGGTTTACAGCCGCGACATAACCGGGCAACGCAAGGCGGAGGATGAACGTGAGGCCTCTTTCAAGACACTTCAGAAGACACTGCACGACATCATAAATACCATGTCTAAGATCGTAGAAATGCGGGATCCCTACACTTCAGGGCACCAGGGACGGGTGGCCGAACTGTCGGGCGCTATAGCCAGGGAGATGAAGTTAGACGATTCACGGATCGAGCACCTTATGATGGCGGCCAGCATCCATGATGTAGGCAAAATGTACGTGCCGGCTGATATTCTGAGCAAGCCGGGAAAACTCTCGGATATCGAATGGGCCATGATAAAATCACACGTGGAAGGTAGCTATGAGATACTCAAAGACCTGGAATTCTCCCAACCCATCGCACTGATGGCCTTACAACACCATGAAAGATTGGACGGGTCGGGTTACCCCAACGGGTTGAAAGGCGAAGAAATACTGCTTGAGGCTAAAATACTGGCGGTTGCAGATGTTGTTGAGGCTATGAGCTCTCACCGTCCTTACCGCCCTGCACTGGGTGCAGGCAGGGCATTTGAGGAGATATCAAACGGCAAGGGCAAACTCTATGATCCTGAAGTAGTGGATGCCTGCCTGGAGCTCTTCAACAGCGGGAGGTTTGAGTTTAAACATGTATGATACCCAGCATGTTGCCCACAGGACCAAATCTACACCAACAGAGCAGGTATATTCCATAGAAATGGCGTAAAATGAGGCTCGTAACATAATAAGGGAATGCAGGACGGGGCAAGCGATATGCTTAATGAGGGGAGCACTCTAAGTGGTCAAAAAGGATAAGCCGTCTAAAAAGGAAACCGTTGGGTCAGCGGTGGAAATCACTAATCGCAAGAGGAATGAAGATAACCTTCGTGAAAGCGAGGAGCGCTACCATGCCCTGTTCGACCGGTCACTAGACCTCGTTTACGTCCGTGATTTTAAAGGCAATTTTATAGATGCCAACCCGGCTGCCCTGGACCTGCTGGGTTACCGGAGTGAAGACATCCCAACCTTGAATATCGTATCACTATTGAGCCCGGACCAGTACCCCAAGACCCTGCAAACGCTAAAGGAGCTGAGCGAAACAGGCAGCCAAAAAGAGCCAATCGAGTATAAGCTTAAATGCAAGGACGGCAGGCATGTGGATGTGGAGACCCAGGAATCCGTAATCTACCGCGATGGGAAAGCTTACGCCGTCCAGGGTGTAGGGCGTAATATCACCGAGCGCAAGCAGGCTGAGGAAAGGTCACTAATACGCCGCAACCTTGCAATTGACCTGAGCGCGGTAATAACGCTCGAAAAGGCTCTTTCCTTCTTTCTTGAAGCAGCCATCAAAATATCCGGAATGGACAGCGGCGCCGTCTACCTGGTCGATGAAAGGACGGGAGAACTGGAGCTGTCTTTCCATCAGGATTTCTCACAGGAGCTGGTAAACAAGTATTCAAAATTCGCGTCGGATTCCGTCAATACCCGCCTTATCATGAAAGGTCAGCCGCTGTATCTCCGCAGGGAGGAGTTCACGCCGCCCTTTGACGGGCAGTTCAGCGCGCAGGACTTCTCGGTAATAACCATGGTTCCGATCATACGCAAGGACACGGCTATCGGCTGCCTGATTATGACCTCACAAGGTCTCAACGAAGTACCGTCATCCGCTCGCAACTCCGTCGAGACCATAGCCACCGAGATAGCCAGTACTATAGACCGCATAAAGGTCAGGGAGGCCCTGGAAAGGAGCGAGGAGCGCTACAGGAACATACTGAAACAGTTGCATGATTCCTATTATGAAGTGGACCTGGCCGGAAATTTTACCTACGTTAATGATTCTGCATGCGTGAACCTTGGCTATCCCAGGGAAGAACTGATGGGGAGTAATTTTCAAATCGCTCTATCTAAAAATGATGCGAAGACGGTATTTCAAGCTTATCACATGGTATATGTATCAGGGGAACCGAACAAGGGATTTGCTTTTGAAGTCAGGCGCAAAGATGGCACTACTGGATTTGCCGAATCCTCGGTTTCCCTGCTGAAAAACGAATGGGGTGAGATTATCGGTTTCCGGACTATCAGCCGCGATGTGACCGAGCGCAAGCGGATGGAGCAAAAGCTCGAGGAAATGGCGACCCATGACTTCCTTACGGGATTGCCCAACAGGGTTTTGCTGCTCGACCGCTTCACAATAGCGGCAGCGCTGGCCCGCCGCAACAAAGCCAGGCTCGCCATCATGTCGTTGGACCTGGACAATTTTAAATCCATAAATGATACGCTCGGCCACGACGCAGGTGACCAGGTGCTGAAGACTGTCGGCACGCGGCTTACCGGCATCATACGTGCCAGCGATACTTTAGCCCGCGTGGGTGGAGACGAGTTTATATTGGTGACGATGGAGACCAACCACGTTAATGATGCTACCGCTATAGCGCAAAAGATACTGGATTCTTTTAAAGAGCCGCTCTCAATCGACGGCCATCAGCTACATTTGACCACCAGCATTGGTATCGGCATCTACCCCGAAGATGCGCAGGACATGGAAACCCTGACCAAGAAATCCGATGCTGCCATGTATTACTCAAAGGGTCACGGCCGCAATCAGTATAAATTCTTCAGCGATGGTGATGTCCGGATAGGCGGCGATCATAAGTCCGCCAGATGATTCAGTAAAGGAGCGCAATGATAACGGTGGGTCTGGATGGTAAAAGCTTCGAGAAGTATTCCATCAGCGTAGCGCTCAAGGATGGCTCCAGCCTGCATCTTCGCCCCATCCTCATGTCGGACGAGGAAAGGCTGCTGGCGCTTTTCAGCCGTATGAGCAAGCAGACTATTTACCTGCGCTTCCACCATGTCCTGACCTACATGTCTAAGGAAGAGGCGCGCCGTTTCTGCACTGTGGATTATGTCGATACTTTTGCGCTGGTAGGTACCCTGGGCGAGGGGCCTGAAGAACGCATCATCGCGGTGGGACGCTACGCCAGGCAGCCCGGGGCCAACAGGGCGCAGATCGCCTTCGAGGTGGAGGATAAGTACCAGGGGTTGGGCATCGGCACCCACCTGCTGGACCAACTGGCCTTCATTGCGCGCGACAAGGGCATGACCATGTTCGAAGCTGAAGTGCTGGCAGAGAACAAGGATATGATGAACGTACTCATCAACAGCGGCTTCGACATGAAGAGGACATACCAGGGCACTACTTACATAGGCTTACTCGACCTGGCCCCCACCGATGTTGTCGAGAAGAAGTCATCCGAGCGCGAGAAATTCTCGTCCATCGCCTCCCTGCGGGCCTTTCTCAACCCCAGGTCTGTGGCCGTGATCGGGGCCTCCAGGAAGCCCAATACTATCGGCAACTTCGTCTTCCGCAATCTCATCCAGCAGGATTTCAAGGGCGTAGTCTACCCGGTCAATCCCAATGCCGAGGTGATAGCCGCCATCAAGGCCTACCCCTCCATCCTGGACATACCGGGGGATATCGACCTGGCCATAATCGCAATACCCGCCGACAAGGTACAGCAGGTGGTAGAGGAGAGCGCGCACAAGGGCGCCAGGGGCATCGTGGTGCTGAGCTCTGGCTTCGCCGATATAGGCGGCGAGGGGATTGAACGGCAAAACAAGCTGCTCACCACCATCCGCAACTACGGCATGCGCATGCTGGGACCCAACTGCATGGGTATGATAAATACCAACCCTGAAATAAATTTGAATGCCACTTTTGCCAACGTGGTGCCGCCTCACGGCAATATCTCCTTCGCCACCCAGAGCGGTGTGCTGGGCTCGGCCATCCTGATGTACGCCACCAGCCTCAATATCGGCCTCTCCACCTTCGTCAGCATAGGCAACCGCGCCGATATATCCAGCAACGAGCTGTTGCAGTACTGGGAGGACGACCCCGACACGGACGTGGTGCTGCTTTACTTGGAGTCATTCGGCAACCCCAGGAAGTTCACGCGCATCGCGCGCAGCTTCACGGCTAAAAAACCGGTTATCTCGCTGACCGGCAACCGCGGCGGCGCGCAAACCAGGAAAGCCACCTCGCAGACGGGCGCCATGGCCACCGACCAGGCGGCCACCGAGGCGCTTTACAAGCAGGCGGGCATACTGCGGGCGGATACGCTGGAGGACCTCTTCGACACCGGCAGCCTGCTGGCCAATCAGCCGCTGCCGCAGGGCAACAGGGTGGCCATCATATCAAACGCGGCAGGCCCGGCGCTGCTGACCGCCGAAGCTTGCAGGAGCCGGGGACTCGAGGTCCCCCCACTGTCTGATGAGACTACTTCACAGCTAAAAACCCTGCTGCCGTCACGGGCCAATGTGTCCAACCCCATCGATATGTCGCCGGAGTTCGCCATAGGGCAGTACGGGGAGGCCCTCAAACTGCTGCTCAAGGACGCCAACGTTGATATGGTAGTGGTCATATTTATACCGCCCATATTAAGGTTGAACGAGGAATTTGCGGCCATTATCCGGGAGGTTGCTCCGCTGTATCGCGAGCGCGGCAAGCCGCTTGTAACATCTTTCCTGGGATCGAGGGGCGCCGGGATCGAGTTCGGCTCACTTGAGAAGAGATTCGTGCCTTCGTTCGCCTTCCCCGAATCGACGGCCGGCGCGCTGTCACGTGCCGTGGAGTTCAGCCAGCGGCTGAAGAGGCCCTCCGGCAAAATACCCGAGTTCCCCGATATCGACAGGGAGAGGGCGGACCAGATTATTAGTTCCGCTATCGAAAAATCTGGCGGGCGCCAGGTGTGGTTAGACGCTGAATCCATCCTGGGGCTGTTTGAGTGCTACGGTATAAAATTCGTCACGCTCAAGCTGGCCAGGACACCTTCAGAGGCCGCGGCGGCGGCGGAGCAGATCGGCTGCCCCGTAGCAGTCAAGATACTCTCCACCTCCATCTCCCAGAAAACCGACGTGGAGGGCGTGGTCCTCGACTGCCGCGCAGGTGATGAGGTAAAGAACGCATTCGCGCGGATCAGGGAGAACCTGGAAAGGGTGGACAAGAGCGCCGAGATGGAGGGGGTGATCATACAGAAGATGGTGCAGGGCGGTATCGAGGTAATCGTGGGCGTTACGCAGCACCCGGCTTTCGGCCCGCTCATGATGTTCGGCCTGGGAGGGATCTACGTAGAGCTTTTCCAGGACGTCACCTTCAACATCCATCCGTTGACCGACATCGACGCGCACGATATGATCAAGGCGGTCAAGGCCTACCAGTTGCTGGAAGGCTGGCGGGGCTCCAAGCGGGCGGATATACCGTCCATCGAGGAACTGCTGCTGCGCATATCGGCCATGGCGGAGAACCACCCGCAGATA
>JAPLHM010000238.1 GCA_026389635.1 Chloroflexota bacterium
CTGCCCAGGCCTCCATGCAGCAGGTGTTCCTCTGCCGTAACAATCGCACCTATCTCTGCGGCCGCAGCTTCTATAGCCTGCCGGTCGATGGGCTTGATGCTGGACATATTGAGCACACGGCACTGGATACCCGATTTCTCCAGTACTTCAGCCGCCTCAAGGGCCATGTATACCATGATGCCGGTGGCGATGATGGCCGCGTCCCTCCCCTCCCGCAGAATATCAGCTTTACCAAGCCTGAAGCTGCAGCCGGACGTGTATACGACGGGGGTCTTTGAGCGGCCCAGCCTCACGTAGAAGGGGCCCTCGGTGACCGCCGCCGCCTTGATGACCTCCACGGTCTCTATGGAGTCCGCAGGGACCACGACGTTGAAGTTGGGCAGGGAACAGTAGAGCGAGATGTCCTCAATGGCCTGGTGGGATGAGCCGTCCTCACCCACCGTGATGCCGCCGTGGGTGGACACCACCTTCACATTTGTTCGCGGCTGGGCCACGCACATGCGCACCTGGTCGAAGCACCTGCAGGAGGCAAACACGGCAAATGTGCTGGCGAAGGGTATCTTGCCGCAGGTCGCCAGCCCCGCGGCTATGCTTATCATGTTCTGTTCAGCCAGGCCGCACTGTATGAAGCGATCGTGGAAGGCCTGGGCGAAGTATTTGGTCATGGTGGAACGTGACAGGTCGGCGTCCAGCACGACGATGCGCGTATCCTGGCCACCCAGCTCGGTCAATGCCTTGCCAAAAGCCTCCCGCGTCGTGAGCTCGGAATAATCGCTCATGCCAACTCCCGCAACGCGATCTCGGTTTCAGATTTATTGGGGGCCTTGCCATGCCAGTCGACGTTGTTTTCCATGAAGCTGACGCCCTTGCCCTTGATGGTGCTTGCCACGATGACCACGGGCTTGCCCTTAACTTGACTTGCCTTCTGCAGGGCGTCAATTACCTGCTCAATATCGTGACCGTCTACCTGCAGCGCCTCCCACTTGAAGGAGCGCCATTTGTCCACGAAAGGCTCGAGGTCCATGATCTGACGGGTGTAGCCGTCCAACTGCAGGCCGTTGTAATCGACGATGGCCGTGAGGTTGTCCAAATTGTAATTGGGGGCGAACATGGCCGCCTCCCAAACCTGTCCCTCCTGGCATTCGCCATCACCCAGCAGTACATATGTGCGGTAGGCTTTTTTATCCAGCCTGGCCGCCAGCGCCATGCCGATGCCTACGGAAAGGCCCTGGCCCAGCGAACCGGCAGACATGTCAACTCCCGGCGTTAGAATGCTGTCTGTGTGTCCCTGCAGGCAGGCGCCGGTCTGCCTCAGAGTGGTCATCCACTCGAGGGGGAAATATCCGCATTCAGCCAGCGCGGCATAAAGAACGGGGGCGGCATGGCCTTTGCTAAGTATAAAACGGTCGCGATCGGGCCAGTGGGGGTTGGCCGGATCGTGTCGCATGACGCGAAAATACAGCGCCGTGACTATGTCAGCCGCCGACAGCGATCCCCCGGGATGGCCGCTGCCCGCCGCCGAGATCATGCTGATGACGTGCCGCCGCAGCTTGCGGGCGATGCCCTGGAGATCCTCAGTATTATAATCGGTCATAGGAGGTGGCGGATGTCCCGGGACACGCGCGGCACATTGGGCCTGATATGTCCCGGCTACTCAGTTTGAATTTGACCCACATTATATGTCAGCCGAGATTGCCATGTCCATTTTATTAACCTGCCGTTCCACCTCGCCTGCCTCTAAGCGTTGTTAACGCGGGCTGGCTAATCTATAATTCTTAATGTGATAATCGACTCCCACACGCACATCTTCAGCCCGGACGTGATCGAGGGACGCGACCGGCTATGCTCGTCGGACCGCTGTTTTGGCCTCCTCTATGGTGGCGCTAAGGCCAGGCTGTGCACGGCCGAGGAGCTTATCCGCAGCATGGATGAGCACGGGATAGACGTATCGATCGTTCAAAACATCGGCTGGTCCGGCCATGAGATGTGCCGGCGCAGCAACGATTACATACTGGAATCGCTCAGCAAGTACCCCGGCAGGCTTATCGGTTTTTGCGCCATACAGCCACTTGAAGGTGGAAAGGCGCTCGACGAACTGGAGCGGTGCAGTAAGGGTGGAATGAGAGGGGTGGGGGAGCTGCGCCCCGATGTCCAGGGCTTCGACCTGTGCGACCAAACACTCATGCAGCCCCTGATCAATCGCCTGGCCGTACTTGGCATGGTGCTATCGCTGCACGTTTCTGAACCCGTGGGACACGATTACCCGGGC
This sequence comes from Chloroflexota bacterium, assembly GCA_026389635.1. Classification (GTDB taxonomy): domain Bacteria; phylum Chloroflexota; class Dehalococcoidia; order GIF9; family UBA5629; genus CAIMUM01. The sequence goes on from JAPLHM010000238.1 coordinate 2,270, forward strand.
AAGGGCAGCAACACGCCCGGGACAGTTTACAGGTTCATCGCAGCTTCAAAGAAATTGAAGGTCATTCTGGCCCATCTCGGCGGGGGTTTGCCCTTTTACGAGCTGATGCCCGAGGTCCGGGAGGCGCTGTCAAACGCCTGGTACGATACGGCGGCTGTGCCTTTCCTCTACAGGCCCGAGGTGTACAGGGCGGTCGCTGCGATGAGCGGCATCGAAAGGATACTTTTCGGCAGCGACTGGCCGCTGCTGAGTCCGCGCCGGGTGATCGACCACATCGGGGAGGCCGGACTTGGCCGGGGCGAGGTGGATGCCGTGCTGGGCGGCAATGCGCGGCGGCTGTTTAACCTGGAGGGAGAATAGAGATAAGCCATGAACGGTGAAGCTGTCAGGTCGTTCATAGCAGTAGAACTGCCCGCTGAACTGGTCAAAAGGTTAAATGATTTCCAGGCTGGCCTGAGTGCGGTCCGCCCGCAGCACGTGAAATGGGTCGACCCCGCATCCATCCACTTGACGCTTAAATTCCTGGGCGATGTCGATCCGGCGCACCTTGAAGCAGTCAAAGAGTCTGCCGCGGCCGCCGTGAGGTCGTTCCGCCCCTTTGAGCTTACCACCGGGCGCACCGGCTTTTTCCCGGGTCCACAGCGTGCGCGCGTCTTCTGGCTGGGACTGGAAGGGGACTGCGTGGAACTGGGCAGGCTGCAGCAGGGCATCGACATTGCCATGTCGAAATTGGGTTTCGAGAGCGAAAACCGCCCCTTCTCTGCCCACCTTACGCTGGCCAGGCTGCGGGAGGGGTGCAGCGGCGCGCAACGGCTGGAGTTCGCCGACCTGGCCGGGCCTGCGATTTTTGAGGCCGGACCTCCCATGCAGGTTAAGTCTGCGGCGCTGATGCGCAGTCAACTGACACCGCGCGGGGCCGTGTACACCCGCCTGGCTGAATTTCCCCTGCAGGGCAGGTGAACCGTTGATCGCCGCCCAACCCCGCCCGAGTAGCTCAATTTGCCATTGAAATTTGGTTAATGCTATACTGTACCCATCATTGGAGGAGGTGGAAAAAATAGTGGAAAACTATTCCTTTCCGAAGTGTTTAAAATGCAAAGTAGGTGATTTGGTTCCGCTGTCCGATTTCGGCAGCCAGGGGGCAGCGATACATTATAAAGCCTGGGTTTGCACAAATCCTGAATGCGGGTTCAACCTGAAAATCAGGAACGGCGACATCTATTTGAACGAGCCGATCTTCAGCGGCGCAAGCCACACTCTGCGCGGTCACTGACAGGAGACTGAGGCGGAATAACGGCGGATCACTGGATGGAGTCTTTGTTTTGACCGGTTGGTTGAAACAGCTCCGGCATGAAGTCACCGATTTTTTCTTTCCGCGGCTATGCATGGGATGCGGTAAAGTCGGTGGCTTTGTTTGTACGAATTGTTCAAGAAAAATGAGCAGGATCCTTCCGCCGTTGTGCCAGCGCTGCGGCAGGCCGGAATCCAGCGGGGTATACTGCGCCGAATGCTGGAG
>JAPLHM010000110.1 GCA_026389635.1 Chloroflexota bacterium
AACGCTGTAGGTGCCGGGGTCGTTCCTGCTGACCTTGAAGCTGACCGGGGTAGACTGGCCGCTGGAGAGCGCAATCCCCTTTGAATCCGCCTCCTGCCCGTTGACATACAGTATCACCTTGGTGGTGCCGTTGGAGCCGCCGTTGTTGGTGACCGTGGCTGTCACTTCAACCTGCTCACCGGGTCCTGCCTTGGATGCCGCAACGGTGGCATTTTGCACCACGAAAACAGGCGGGATGTACGGCTTCGCAGCGATTGTCCCTGCACCACCGCTGCCGCCCGTTTTATTAGGAAGTAGTGGTATAGCCATGAATCCGCCGGTCAACTGGCACCTGCAGACGGGCGTTATCACCGTGACACTCATGGCTCCAACTGCGCCGGTTGTGATGGTGATATTTGCCGTTATCTTCGAATCTGAGTTAACCGTAAAGCTATTCACTGTTATTCCCGGGCCGAAGCTGACAGACGTGGCCCCACTGAAATTGGTACCCTTTATGGTGACATCGAAGGTCTGCCCCGTCTGGCCGTAGGCAGGATCGACAGCGGTGACGGTGCATACTGGTGGCGGTGGTGCCGAGTGGGCCTTGAGCAGTGTCATCAGCGCCCAGCAGGTGCTGCGCACCCATGGGGAATACTCACCGTGGCCTCCACCTTCCCAGTGGCCATCGACTTTCTGTTGGGCCACGAGCACATCTGCAAAGTCGTTGTACCAGTTGTGGCCGGAGAAGGTCGTTATGCCCATCTCGGTAAAGCCTTTAGTGGCCGCTATCGTGGCGATGTAGGAGGGACGGGTACCGGGCGGGTTGCCGCGCCAGCCAGGATCGTTGGATAGGTCACCCCAGTGCGTGTTTAAATAAGTAAGAGCCTCCTGTACCCTCGGTGTGATTAGCGTGCTTCCACATAGTTTCTGAGCAAAGAGTAGGTGCCCTGTCTTGTAAACATTGACCCAGTAACCTGGTTCCGTATATCCTGCGCCGCCGAAATCAGAACCGACCGTGTGTGTCTGAATATACTCGTTCCACAGGGCAAGATTGGTGAGCAGGCCTGCCGGAATTATGCAGCCCATGCTGTTCTGGGCGTAGCCCAAACCCATGGTAGCCCAACCCGTGGCTGACTGGTCGCCATCCGTAGTTGGAGATCCTTTAACATAATACCAGGCTCCGATGTTTATGCCGGACGGTACCTGCGCGGAGTACAGCCAGTCCACTGCCGCCTGCGCTACCGCTTTGTAGGTCATACCAGCGAGCGCACCGCCGACAACTGTAGCCGTGGGCGCGCCGCTGCGGGCGATGCCCATCAGGCAGGGGCCGGTCTGATAGGCGTTATTGCCGCCCACATTCCAGTAGACCCAATCATGGCCCACATTATCTCGCGTAGCATTTGCAAGAAGGTAGTCGAGCCCTTTTTGCACTTGAGTGTGGTAGATATAGCCAGAGTTGAGCGGTGTCGTGCCTAATTGCTCGGCATAGTGCTCCAGCGTGGCCACGGCGAAGCCGGTGTCAGCGGCATAGCCGCCAAGCCAACTGCCGTTCAGTTGCTGTTGCGTTACCAACCACGCACAGCCTTTGGCAAGGGCGGTGTCGATCTCGGCCTGCGTAGCCGCCTCCACGCGTGCGGGCTGCGCCAGGCTGACCGCCGGCAACACCATCATCAGCGCGATGAAGACATATAAAAAGTTGCGAACCAAACTGCGAACTCTCATGAAGCACTCCTCCGATTATTTACTCCAGATACGTACACCGGACAACCTCGCTCCAGGCAAGATACCCGCCCGCATCTGATTGCTGCTCATTGTTGCATGATGAAATGGATATGTCAAGGGGGCAAATAGCCTTTTTTCAAAATTGCCATTCCATAAATCAATATAGCTTTAATAGCGTGTCTATTCCCGCCGCGCAATTATCGGGAAGCCCGTACCTCTTAATCTTGAGCTCACCATAAGTGTTGATAAGGTACATGGCCGGCAGACTGGCAGGTTTGTACAGGCTCGCCACCTGCCCGGTGGGATCCGGCAGGACCTCAAATTTTACCCCGTTTGCCGCAACCCATTCACGGACCGAGTTGTCACCTTCCCCGCTTATAACAACCAACACCTCCAGTTGATCCCGGGGCCAGGCGTCATATACCTGCGAGATACACTGCATAAGCTGTGAACAGCCGGGACAGGATATCCCGGCAAAAACCAGCAACACCTTCCTGCCTTTGAAAGAACCGAGGGAAACCTGTCTGCCGTCCAGGCCGGCAAGGGTGAACACGGGAGCTACGCATCCCACGTTAGGACAGATACGGGGAACCACGGACCGCGGGGCGGTCGCCGCACCCGCAGGGCTTCCCGCAACGTTGCCTGTGCCGTCCACCAGCTTCATCAAGGCCGAGGCCTCGTCTATAGCCGTGGCAAAGGTGGTGCAGCCATCCCCAATATTGGTGTATTTGCTGTTCACGATGCCGATCACCTCACCGAAGCAATTGATCATGGGGCCTCCGCTGCTGCCCGGGTAAACCTGCGCGCTGGACTGGATGAAACGGACTGCTACCATGGCTGGAAAGGCACATAGAAGGCCCTGTGATACGGTAGGCGACCCCGTACCGGCATAGGCAGGGTAGCCCGCGATGGCTACGGAGTCACCGGTCTGAAGCCCATCCGACTCGGCTGCGCTGCCAAGGTTGGCGCAGGCAAATTCCCCCTTCCCGCCTGCTATCTGGATAAGTGCAAGGTCCCTCGCCTGGTCGGTTGCCAGCACGCTGCCGGGGTACGCCATCCCGCCGTTGAGGGTCACGTAAGCCGTTTTCTCGGCGCCCACGACATGCCAACTGGTCAGCACGTAACCCGATTTATGCACGATTACGCCCGAGCCCAGCTTATCCCCGGCCTCTATCCTCACCACCGCGGGATAGAGCCTGCGCGCGTTGTCCAGGCAGGGCGAGGTACTGCACGAAACCGCCAGGCCTCCGCAAATCAGGGCAACCAGGCCAAATAACATTGCCGGTTTAGAGATCAATTTATTCGCTATCATAGGCCACTTATATTAGCACATTACCTTTGAGTATTAACCGGACGGGCCATACATTTATTTCCCCGCTACGGCGCAGGTTTCCCATACAGCCTTGAACACATTATAATTAAATAAAATAAAATGACTTTCAGGATCGTTATCGCCGACAGCAATGCTAAATTCATGAGCATGCTGGGACGCGCACTGCTCGATTCAGATTACTCCCTCTACCCCGCCGAGTCCCGGGAAACGGCACTGGAGCAGATCACGCAATATGACATCGATGCCTGCATCATTGACGTGGACCTCCCGGGCGGTATCGAGGAGGTGCTGCAGGCCTGCATGAACAAGTCGAAACCTATCGTGGCCATGGGCGCCTCTACCCTCAAGGAAACCGGCAAATTGGTCGAGATCATGTATTACGGCATACCTTATGTAAAGAAATTCAACGTCGAGGGTGAGGCCAAGCTGGACCATATCATAGCCAGGATGAACGTCCTGCTAAGGACCCTGCTGATCTTCAGCAAGGAAGGCGAATACCAGCGCGGCGTTATTGCGGGACTTGAGAGCAAGGGCTACAAGGTGTTCACCACCGAGGCCTGCGAAGACCTCATGCATACTTTCTTGCTGAGCGAACCCAAGGCGGTGCTGGTGTATTTCCCCAACGACGAGGAAATAGCGGAACTTAAAAAGATACGCAAATTGGATAACCGCCTGCCCATCGCCGTTGTTCTAAACAACCTGCCCTCGGAAGCAATCGACCTCTTCCAGGATAAGTCCACCAAAATACTGGCCCGGGACGAGGTGTCCGACTACCTGGATAAACTCTGACCTGCCGGGCCGGCTTAAATGCCCAGCGGTATGCTCAGGTCCACCGCCGTTCCCTGGCCGGGTTTGGACTGGATGGTCAGCGTTCCCCCCAGCAGCGAAACCCTCTCGTGCATGCCTACCAGTCCGAGTTTGCCGCTGTTCGACAGGTCCCCCACGGCCTCGGGCAGGTCGAACCCCTTCCCGTTATCCCTGATGGCGACGGTAAGCTGCGAATCGGCGAATTCAATGTTGACCTCCGCCCTGGCCGCCTCGGCGTGCTTGCCTATATTGTTGAGTGCCTCCTGGATGATCCTGAAGAGGATCAGCTCCATCTCGGGCAACAGCCTCTGCTCCTTGCCGGTTATCTTGATGGAGATGTCGATGCCGCTGTCCTCGGCCTTCTGCTTGACTAACCACTGGACGGCGGGCAACAAGCCCAGGTCATCGATGATGGATGGCCGCAGGTCCTGGCTGAACCGCCTGATGCCCTGGAGCGTGACGCCTATCCTCTGGCGGATGTCCTGCAAGATTATTCTTTGCTGCTGGGAGAGGCCGACGTTATCACGCATAAAATTATCCATCTGCCTGGATATGGCGAAAAGGGCCTGCGCGGTGTCATCGTGCAATTCGCGTGATATCCTTTTGCGCTCCTCCTCCTGGGCCCGCGTGATCTGGTTCAGATAGTAGCGCAGGTTTTTCTGCATGCGCCTCTCCTCCGAGACGTCCCGCGCTATATGCTGGAAGCCCACCGGCTTGTCATCCACTGTCATCAGGATGGTGGTCAGGGTGAGCGTCCTCCTGATACCGTCCTTAGTCACTGTCTGCTGTTCGTAGGGCTGGTTAAAAGGTTCGCCTTTGAGCAATTTCTTGCCTACTTCCCTGCCCAACTTGAGCATCTCAGCGTCCATGAACTCCTGCACATTCCTGCCGATAAGTTCGTCAACCGGGTAACCCGAGATCATCAGCGTCGCGCGGTTGCCGGCTAATATCTTGCCATCCAGGTCCTGGAACCAGATGGCGTCATGTGCGTTTTCAAACAGGTTCCTGTAATCCCTGGCCGATTTGTAGAACTGGTCAGCGATCTCCCTGGCCTCCGCATACAGCTTGGCGTTGGTCAGAGCTGAGGCTATCTGGCCTGCAATAGTGCTGAGCAGGTCGATCTCGTCTGGAAGGAAGGCCCGCGGACGCCGCATCCCCACGCAGAGCGTGCCTATTACCTCTCCCTTGGATTTCATGGGCACTATGAGCAAGGGATGGATTTTATTGCGTATGACCACTGCGCGCGTCAGCCTGTGATCGCTCGAGGCATCGGGCACCAGCATGACCTCGCCCGTGGCCGCCACCTCCCCGTTGAACCCTTCACCGACCTTTACGTGATCAAGCTCCGCTGCGCTCTCCGGCGAGATCCCTTCATAGGCGGTCAGGATCATGTCGTTCTGCCGCGGCTCAATGGTATAGACCAGTATGACTTCAACTTCCATGACCTCCCCCACCATCTCGACGGCAGTCTCAATGACCTTGGCCGGCTCGAGGTACTGGCTGAGGGCGTTGGATATGGTGTTGAGCGTTGCCAGCCTCCTGGCATTGGCCCTCGCCTCGCGTATCCTGGCCTGCAACTGCTCCTGGGTATTCTCCAGTGCATTTACCGCTTTTTTATACCGCCTGTCGTCGTTCTCCTTAATGCGTATCCAGTAAAGGAATGCCAGGCCGGCTATGGTGACAAGTATCACTTCGAGTATGGCATCGCTGCGGTTGGCAGAATAAAACAGCGCCTGAGGCAGCATCACGGCCAGGGAGGCGCAAATGACTATGAGCGTTGGCAATATGCCGAAGACGAAACCGGTATAGAGGGCGATCAGCAGGAACAGGTTGCGCTCGATGGTGTGGCGGCTGAGGTTGAAAAGAAAGACGTCCGACTTGAAACCGCCGGGCCAGATTACGTCACGGTAGAGAAATAAGGTTACTACACCAAAAAGCGCGAGGATGATCCAGAAATGGTAGTTTGACCAGATTTTATGCGGAAATCTCATGTTACGTGGGCTTCTGCCAGGTTATTGAATATCCCTGCTGCAATAATTTATTAAGGCAACTCCTCCAGTGTGAGCCAGCCTTTCTTCAACCCGTATACTATGGCCTCGGAGCGTGAACCCACGCCCAGCTTGTTGAATATGCTGCGAAGGTGGGTCTGAACCGTCCTCACGCTCAATGTAAGGCTGTCGGCTATCTCCATGTTGCTCATGCCTTTGGCCGCCAGCCTGAGTACCTCCATCTCCCTGTCACTCAATACATCACCCGCCTTCTGCACGGTCTGCTCTTCAACAGGCGACCGCAGCCGGTTAAGCACCTTCTTCATTATCCTGGGATGCAGCACCGGCTCGCCGGTCATCACCTGGCGTATGGCATCTATGAGTTCATCACCGCTGGATTCCTTGAGCAGGTAGCCGGCAGCGCCCGCCTCCAGGAGGGCGAAAACATATTCATCATCGTCGTAGCCGGTCAGGACCAGGATGGCCGTATTGGGATATATAGCCTTAACCTGCTTGGTAGCCTCGATCCCGTTCAGCCGCGGCATGGACACGTCCATGATGATTATGGCCGGCCTGAGTTTTTTAGCAAGTTCCACCGCCTCAATCCCGTCGCTGGCCTCACCCACTACTTCAAAATCCGCCTGCGATTCCAGCAAACGCCTGGTCCCTTCCCTGACTACTTTGTGATCTTCGGCCAGAAGTATCCTGACTTTCTCCATTTTCTGTATCCCCTCAGGATGTGATTATATACACTATAAATACACTATTCAAGCCGCGGCGCTTTCCCTTTCAGCATAAATGCTTATGCATTTTAAGCTTTAAGACGGATGGAACCGGGCCCTGATTGTATTAGATTATTATACAGTCAGGACACCTGTTTCCCCCATCTGTCAGGCTGGGCGGTCATTGACTTTGCATATGAAAAGTAATAGAATTTTCCGTCGGTTGGGCCGTTTGACTGTACAGTCTCACCAGTGGAATAGGGTCGTATGACTTTATTCCACTTTTTTACGGATATTTTCCTGAGTTAGGAGGATTTTTATGGCAAAGCAAAAGGCAGCCCCAGTAACCACCACGGACGCCGGCAGAGGCTTCGCCGGCAGGGCCTTCCAGAGCATCCAGGGGATCATCGATGATACCGGCGGCCAGGCAGGCGCGCCCATCCGCGTCCTTCAGCAGGCGCAGGGTATCGTCGGCTACCTGCCGCCAACCGTGCTCAAGACGATCTCGCGGGACCTCAAGATACCCCTGAGCGAACTGCACGGCGTGGTCACTTTCTACAGCTTTTTCACCATGCAGCCCAAGGGAAGGCACGTCATACAGGTCTGCCTCGGCACTGCCTGCTACGTCAAAGGAGGCCAGGACATACTCGACGTGCTGAAAAAAGACCATGGACTGGAGCCGGAGGGCATCACGCCGGACGGCAAATTCTCTCTTGAGACTGTGCGCTGCCTCGGCTGCTGCGGCCTGGCTCCGGTTATCGCCATCGGCGACGACATCCACAGGAAGGTCAAGCCCGGCCACATGAAAGAAATCCTTAATATGTACCATTAGGAGGTAAATGAAGTGCCCAAAATAACCTCTATTGAAGAGTTAAGCAAGCTAAAAAAATCAGTTGAACCGAGGCTTAAGATCCGCGACGACGCGGATTTCAGCCATTACAAATCGTCTCCTCAAATCTGCATCCAGCAGTGCCGCGGCATGGGCTGCACGGCCGCCGGCGGCGATAAGGTAACCGATTTGTTCGAAGAGCTGATCAAGAAAAATGGCCTCGAGAGTAAATTGACCATCGTCAGGACCGGCTGCCTGGGCCCCTGCGAGATGGGCCCTACGGTGATCGTGAACCCGGGCGATATCCTGTATGTCAGGGTCAAACCCGAGGACGTCAGGGAGATCTTCGAGAAACACATCCTGAAGGGAGAGATAGTCGAAAGGCTGGTCTACCACGACCCCACCACCAATAAGGCTATACCGGAAAGGATGAAGATCAACTTCCTGGCGGACCAGGAGTTCCGTATCCTGCATAACAACGGCATCATCGACCCCTGGGATATCGAAGAGTACATCGCCCGCGGCGGTTATGAAGCGCTGGCCAAAGCCCTTTATAAGATGAAGCCTGACGATGTCCTGGAAGAGGTCAAGAAGTCGGGCCTCAGGGGCAGGGGCGGAGCGGGCTTCCCCACCGCCACCAAGTGGGGCTTCCTCAAAAGCTCGCCGGGCACGGTGAAATATCTCGTCTGCAACGGCGACGAGGGAGACCCGGGAGCATATATGAACCGCGCCGTGCTGGAGGGCAACCCGCACTCGATCCTTGAAGGTATGGCCCTGGGCGCCTACGCAGTGGGCAACGTTAAACAGGGCTTCGCCTATATCCGCGCTGAATACCCCCTTGCCATCGAGACTTTGAGCGCTGCCATAGCGCAGGCCCGTGAGTACGGGCTGCTGGGCAAGAATATCATGGGCACCGATTTTGAGTTTAACCTGGACATCTTCCCCGGCGCCGGCGCCTTCGTCTGCGGCGAGGAAACCGCCCTGCTCATCTCCATCGAGGGCAAGCGCGG
>JAPLHM010000164.1 GCA_026389635.1 Chloroflexota bacterium
ATGATATGGGGCCGGGATGGACACTGGGCAACGCGGTCGCGCCGGCCATTCAGCAGGTAACATCGTCCAGTCATGTGTACTATACCCAGGGTTCGTCTTACGCGCCGGGCGTGCAGAATACTGTTGCGGTTTACCGCAATATCGCTTCGGCGGTCAGTGCATATGATAAGGAGAGGCAGGCAAATTTATCAGCATCAAATCCCACCATTGGTGATGAATCCCTGCTGAACGATTCGGTGCCTATCAATAAGCTGCTGGTATTCAGGAAGAACAATGTCGTGGTATGGCTGTGGCTGAAGCAATATAAGGATGGCAATATAGAGCGCTATGCGCGCATCGTGGAACAGAGGATATTAGCTTCGGCAGCGCCGCCTGTGTCACCACAACCGTCTCAACAGGTCCAACCGCCTGACAGTCCCCTGCCCACCCCTGCCCAACCGGCAGACGTGCTGATACCGACACAGGCGTATCAAATGGTATTGACAATGCAAGATATGGGGCAGGGCTGGATAAAAGGGAACGTGTCACCTCCTGCCAACACCAATAGCCTCTCATCGAGCCAGGTGTCTTATTCCCAGGGGTCTAACTTCGCACCCACCGTGCAGAATACCGCGGTTGTTTACCGCAGTGCCGCGGCGGCGGTCAAGGCCTATGCCGGCGCGAAGCCATCCGGTGTGTCCCTGTTATCTCCCGTTATCGGCGATGAATGCTTCCTGAATGATTCTGTGGCTATTGACAGGTTGCTGGTATTCAGGAAGGGCAACATTGTTGAGTGGATATGGCTAAAGCAGTACAAAACCGGGGACATCGAAGGCTACGCCAAAACCGTGGAAAAGAAGCTTACCCCCTGACCGCCGGCAGGTACCCGCGCCCGGCTTGAGCCATTGCAAATTAAAGCTTCGATACCGGTGAGCTGTAACTATTCCTGCGGCACCATGGCATTGCCGAGAACTCTGACCATCCAACTCACGCGGGTCTTATCTCCAAACCAGGGGGCGTTGGAATAGGGCCAGTTGGGCGCAAAATTGTCGGCGCCGTTGTCACCCCGCACCGTTACATCGGAATGGGTATTTACCACGTTGCCCGCGGCTCCCATGCGAAATCCCTGGCCCGTAGGGATACCGGTATAGATATGGATATAAAAAACACCTTCCACTTCAACATCGGGTATGTCTATGTTAGCCCAGGCGCCCGTCGAATCGATGTTGTCTCCCAGCCGTGTTCGCAGAGGGAAGTCTTCTCCAGTAAATGGTGTGGTATAGAGGACCTTGTTATCTTTATCCCAGATTTGCAGTTCGCTATCGCCGATGTGAAATCCAGGCGAACCGTAGACCAGCCCGAATACCCGCACCTTGTTTATGATAAACGGGTCCGGTGGTGACACAAAGCTGACTGAATATCCCGTGCAGGGTTTGACCAGGGATAAATAATCCTTGGCAACGCCATCGTCATATTTTAACTCCACCTGCTCTGCTACAAGCTTTGCTTTGACCGTAAGCACAGCACTCCTTTCTCCAATTGCAATCTCATAGGCGCCTGCTGCATCTTTTGAGAGTGAGAAGGTTACACTCTGGGTGGACCCCGGGTCCAGGTTAATGGCTTTCGATTCGACTTTTTTGCCATCAACGAGCAGATTGGCGCTGTAAAGGCCGGCGGTACCACCGGTATTTGCCACCCGGGCACTGACGACGGCCTTTTCGCCTACTGCAACTTCCGCGGGCTTGATATCAAGGGAAGTTATCTCAAACTTCGCCGGTGGCGCGGAGGATGTGCAGGCTGTTGCCAGAGTTATGGTCATCACCAATAGCAGTAGCCCGGCTACCAACATTTTTTTATCACTCATCGACTGTTTCCTTGTGTATTATTTATTCCAAATAATCTTTGAGCTTGCGGCTCCGGCTGGGATGCCTCAATTTTCGCAGTGCCTTGGCCTGGATCTGACGGATACGTTCCCTTGTCACATTAAACTCCAGGCCAACCTCCTCAAGCGTCCTGGCCCGGTCGTCCTCCAGGCCAAAGCGCATCAGGATTATCTTTCTCTCCCTGTCGGTAAGCTCGGCCAGGACTTCGTTTATCTGCCTTCTCAGCAATCCCGTGGTGGCCGCCTCAATCGGCGGTACAGCCGTCTTGTCCTCAATAAAATCGCCCAGGTGGCTCTCATCTTCCTCTCCCACCTTCATCTCCAGCGATAACGGGACCCTGCTCAATTTCATTATTTCGATCACCTTTTCCACCGGGATCTCCATCGCAATAGCGATCTCCTCAATATTCGGCTCACCCCCGCTTTGCTGGCTCAACTGTCTCTTTGTTCTCAGCAACCTGTTAATGTTTTCCACCATATGAACAGGTATCCTGATGGTACGTGACTGATCGGCCAGGGCCCGGTTGACCGCCTGCCTGATCCACCACGTAGCATAGGTGCTGAATTTAAAACCACGCCTGTATTCAAATTTAACCACGGCGCGCACAAGCCCGATATTCCCCTCCTGTATAAGATCGAGGATCGGCATACGCTGCATACTGTATTTCTTGGCGATACTCACTACCAGCCGCAGGTTAGCCTCGATAAGATGACGCGCTGATTTATCGGCCTCCTTCTTGACACTATTGGAATACTGCCGGAATTGACCGGTCAACGGCTGCAGCTTTAAAAGCAAGCCCCCGTCCACAGGCTCTCCCAGCAGCAATCGGAGCTCGTCCCATGAAGTCCGGTTCCCTACCACGTCGTAAACCTTCAGGGGCAATAGCCGGCTATACACGGATATATCGGCAATATCGTGCCAGACCTCCATGAAGGTCTTCCCGCAACCGGCGCTTACCTTTTCGACAAGCGGGATGTCTACCACGCCATCTATGGCAGCCCTCAGTTCGGGCCTGAGAATAGCCTGTTTGAAACCGCGCCCGCACTCCACTCCCAGTCCTCTATGCAGGGCGGCAATGACGGGATAGGCGGAGACCAGCTTGCGCAAGCTGGCAATTATTACGCTTATCTCCAGTTCGTATTGGTCTGGATTGGCCCGGCAATATTTCTCTAACCCTGCCAGATACCGCCCGTCCTCGACCTTGCCGGCCAATGACCGCTCCTCCTGCGCTGTAAGAAGGCCCACTCTTCCGATTTCACGCAAATACAGGTGTATGGGGTCATCGTAGAAATCAACTGCATCAGCCGTTACAACGGGCTGCGCCGACGGCTTGCCGCCCGGGTCCAGCCCATGCTCAATTGAAACCAGGTCCTCCCAAACAGCGGCAGTGGGAGCAAAGTCGTCGACTCCCTTCTCGCTGAAAACGTCTATCAGGACATCAGTATCCCTTAACGGATCCAGTACCGGTGGAGATAGGATCGGCGGTGAAACGCGGTCGATTTCAACACCGGCGCTCTTCTTGTTTACCAATATTAATCTCTTCTCGAAACGCCCCATGGCTTAAATAATGGCTTAAAAGCGGGGGCGCCTGAACCGGGGATAAATGAAGGCGTAGTAGCCTGTTAATATAATTCAGTCAGCTACAACCGTAGATAAACCACCTCAGTAACTATACGTGAATAAGCCGCATCAATCAAATCCTGTGCGCTGTCCAGGACATACTATACAAGGGTGATTTTGCTTGACAATAAATAATTACCTGTGATAGTTTACTACAATCCCCGCCATACCTGTTGGGAACCTGCCAGGCGACCCGGGAAGTTCAAAGGTGGGGATTGTGCCACATGAAAAGCGATAGCATCAAGAAGGGTATCGAGAGGGCGCCCCACCGGGCCCTGCTGAGAGCTGTGGGCGTCCACAGCGACGATTTCAACAAGCCCTTCATCGGAGTGGTCAACAGCTTTAACGAGGTCGTTCCCGGGCACACGCATTTGAATACCATCGCCGGCGCCGTCAAGACGGGCATCACCGGCGCAGGCGGCGTGCCCTTCGAATTCAATACCATCGGCGTCTGCGACGGCATCGCCATGAACCACCCCGGCATGAAGTTCAGCCTGCCCAGCCGTGAATTGATCGCGGACTCGGTGGAGATCATGGCCGAGGCCCACCGGTTCGATGCCCTGGTCTTCATACCCAATTGCGACAAGGTCGTCCCGGGCATGCTGATGGCCGCCGTCCGGCTGAATGTGCCTTCTATATTTATCAGCGGCGGACCCATGCTGGCCGGAAAACTGCACAAAGACGGCGCCTGCCGCAGCGTGGATCTTATCTCCGTATTCACTGCAGTGGGCGGCGTAGCGCAGGGAACGGTAAGCGAGGCCGAACTCGAGGAGATCGAGATAGCGGCCTGCCCGGGCTGCGGTAGCTGCTCCGGCATGTTCACCGCCAACACCATGAACTGCCTGACCGAGGCGCTGGGCATGGCGCTGCCCGGCAACGGCACTATCCCGGCGGTCGATTCGCGCAGGCTGCACTTAGCCAGGCAGGCAGGACAGCAGGTGCTGGCTATCCTCAAAAGCAACCTGCGCCCACGCGACATCATAACCAGGTCATCCATCAGCAACGCCTTCGCCGTGGATATGGCGCTGGGCGGCAGTACCAACTCGGTGCTGCACTTCATGGCCATTGCCCACGAAGCCGGCATCAAATTCCCCCTCTCGCTGATAAACGAGATAAGCGCCAGGGTGCCGCACCTCTGCAAGATATCCCCGGCCAGCGATGCGCATATGGAGGACCTCGACCTGGCAGGCGGCATCCCGGCCATTATGCACGAGATAGCCAGGCTGCTGGACGGCGAGTGCAAGACTGTTACGCTCAAACCGCTCTCAAGTATTTACAGGAATGCCCATGTGAAAAACCACGATGTGATAAAGCCATTTGCAAAGCCATACTCCAAAACAGGCGGGCTGGCCATCCTCTTCGGCAACCTGGCGCCCGGCGGAGCCGTGGTAAAAAGCGGGGCGGTAGACCCCAGGATGATGGCTCACAAAGGCCCGGCCCGCGTCTTTGAAAACGAGGAGGACGCCACAAGGGGCATTATGGGCAAGAAGGTCAGGGCGGGCGACGTGGTGGTTATCAGATACGAGGGGCCGCGCGGCGGGCCGGGCATGCGCGAGATGCTCACACCAACCTCGCTGCTGAGCGGCATGGGAATGGATAGCAAAGTGGCGCTGATAACGGACGGGCGCTTCTCGGGCGGCACCAGGGGCGCAGCCATCGGGCACGTGGCGCCCGAAGCTGCCGACCGCGGTCCCATTGCAGCCGTACGCAACGGTGATATAATCAGTATAGATATACCCTCCCGGAAGCTGGAGATCGGGGTCAGCGCGGCCGAGATAAAACGGCGCCTCAAGGACCTGCCACCATTTAAGACGGGCATCAAGAGCGGATACCTCAGGCGCTACGTCGAGAATGTCGGGCCCGCCAGCGAGGGAGCGGTATTTAAGCATTAGGAGTAACCAGCACAGATGATGAAGACCGGCGCAGAGATATTGTGTGAATGCCTGATCAAGGAAGGGGTCGAGGTCATCTTCGGCTTCCCCGGCGGTGTGCTGCTGCCCCTCTACGACACCATACCCAGGTATCCCCGGCTCCGTCATATATTAGTCAGGCACGAGCAGGGCGCGGCCCACGCGGCCGACGCCTATGCGCGCGTGACCGGTAAGCTGGGCGTCTGCCTGGCTACCTCGGGCCCGGGCGCCACCAACCTGGTTACAGGCATAGCCAACGCCTACCTCGATTCTGTACCGCTGCTGGCCATTACCGGCCAGGTGCCCACACATTTCATAGGCAAGGACGCTTTCCAGGAGATAGATATCACGGGCATAACGGTGCCCATAACCAAGCACAACCAGCTTGTGATGGATGTCAACGACCTGGCCAGGGCTATACATGAGGCCGCATACATAGCCCAGGCGGGCAGGCCGGGACCTGTCCTGGTGGATATACCCAGGGACGTATTCCAGGCCCGCACGGAGTTCATCTACCCCGAGAAGGTGGACCTGCCCGGCTTCAAGCCCAAGCTGTTCGGACATCCCTCCCAGGTAAAGAAGGCGTCCGACCTGGTTAACTCTGCTGAACGTCCTGTGATCGTGGCTGGCCACGGGATCAATATATCTAAGGCCTTTACCGAGTTGAAGGAGCTGGCTGAAAACGCGCAGATTCCGGTGGTCACCACCTTCCTCGGCATCGGCTGCTTCCCCGAATCGCACGTCCTCAGCTACGGGTGGCTGGGCATGCACGGCATGGGCTACGCCAACAAGGCGGTGCACAACTCGGACCTGCTGCTCGCCGTGGGCATGAGGTTCGACGACCGCGCCACGGGCGGCGTCAGCACCTTCGCGCCGAACGCGCGCGTGGTGCACATCGATGTCGATGCCGCCGAGATCGGTAAAAACATCCCGGTGGACGTTCCCATCGTAGGCGACCTGAAAAACGTGCTGCAGGTGCTCAATAAACAAATATCCAGACGCGAGCACGTCGCATGGCTGTCACAGCTTGACGAATGGCGTTCGCTTCACCCGGCTACGGAGGTACGCAACCACGAAGATATACTGCCGCAGTACATCATCCGGCAGATCCACGAGGCCACTAAAGGGGAAACGATCATAGTTACCGGCGTTGGCCAGGCCCAGATGTGGGCGGCGCAGTATTTTTTCTATGACCGGCCCAACAGCTTCGTATCGTCGGGCGGCCTGGGAACCATGGGCTTCGAGCTTCCCGGCGCCATCGGGGCCAAGGTGGGATGCCCGCAGGAAACGGTCTGGTGCATCGCCGGCGACGGCGGCTTCCAGATGACGGTGCAGGAATTAGCCACCATGGTGCAGGAGGACCTCGATATCAATATTGCCGTCTTCAACAACGGCTGGCTGGGCATGGTGCGGCAGTGGCAGGAGCTGATCTACAACAAGCGCTACTTCGGCACCAAGCTATATAACCCGGATTTCGTCAAGATCGCGGAGGCTTACGGCATCAAGGGAGTTAAGGTCAGCAAGAAGATAGACGTCAGGCCGGCCATACACAAGGCCATGGAGCACAAGGGGCCCTTCCTCATCGAGTTCATGGTCGAGCCCGAAGAGAACGTCTACCCCTTCGTGCCGCCGGGCAAGACGATCGTGGAGTTCCTCGAGCTGCCCGACCCGGCGGCAAGCCTCAAGAAATAGCAGCCGAATATCAGTGATGGAGACATATTAGTTGGACAGGAAACACATATTAGTAGCCCTGGTGCAGGATCGTCCCGGCGTGCTCAACCGCATAGCCAGTACGCTGAGACGGCGCAATTTCAATATAGAGAGCATCGCGGTGGGCCATATCGAGCAGCCCGGCCTGTCACGCATGACCATAGTGGTGGAGGGGGACGACGCCAGTGTCGAGCAGGTGAGGAAGCAGTTAGACAAGATCATCGAGGTCATCCGCATCGCCGATATCACGGGCGAAAGCCCGGTGGCCCGCGAGATGGCCATGATCAAGGTCAAAGCCACGCCGTCCACGCGCAGCGAGATCATCCAGATCGTGGATATCTTCAGGGCCAACATCGTGGACGTCGCACCCGATTCGCTAATACTGGTGGTAACCGGCACTTCGGACAAGGTGGA
>JAPLHM010000083.1 GCA_026389635.1 Chloroflexota bacterium
GGCGGCCTCTTGTGGTTATATTGCAAACGGTTATAATTGAAGCGAATATAATACGGAGGTCAGAAATGGGAAGCAAAGGAAGAAGGAACGAGAAAAAACCCAAGAAGCAAGCAGAAAAGAAGCCGGCAGCCAGGACACCGGATAAGACAGAACAAAAGAAGAAATAATAGTACCGCTAATACAGATTGGGGCACACTGGCGACCGGGCAGGATAGTTGCCCTGTTGTTCCAGGTTAAGGCATAATCTGATGATCAGGGACGATGAATATACGTCCAGGAGCACTAACCTTGTTTGAGCAGGCCTTTAAGAACATTGACGACACGCTCCGTAAGGATGCCGGTTGCAGCAGCGAACTGGATTATGTGGAGCAAACATCGTGGATTCTCTTTCTGAAATACCTGGATGATTTTGAGAAGGACAGGCAAACGGCGGCTGAACTGGCGGGCAGGGCATATAAGGGCATCATTAGCTCTGAGTACCGCTGGGAAGCATGGGCGGCGCCCAAAGACAGCAACGGCAAATTAGATCATCATAACGCGCTCACCGGCGATGACCTGAAAGACTTCGTTGACAGCAAACTGTTTCCCTATATGAAGAGATTCAAAACCGACGCCCTGGGCCCGGACACCATCGAATACAAGATCGGTGAGATTTTCAGCGAGCTGAAAAACAAAATTCAGAGCGGCTACAACCTGCGCGAGGTCATTAATCTTATCGAAGAACTCCGATTCGGTTCCCATGCCGAAAAGCACGAGATGTCGCACCTGTATGAAGACAAGATCAAAAACATGGGCAATGCGGGCAGAAATGGCGGTGAATATTACACACCCCGCCCACTCATCAAGGCTATCGTTAGAGTCGTTGCGCCCACTATCGGCAACAAGGTCTATGACGGCGCGCTCGGCTCGGCAGGCTTCCTAGCGGAGTCTTTTGAATACCTGAAAAACAGCAAGGACCTCACTACCAAAGATGCGGAAACCCTGCAGAAGAGCACCTTCTACGGCAAGGAAAAGAAATCGCTGGCTTACATCATCGGCATCATGAATATGATCCTGCATGGCATCGAAGCTCCCAACGTTGTGCATACCAACACCCTGGCGGAAAACCTGGCCGATATCCAGGAAAAAGACCGCTTCGACATCGTCCTGGCCAATCCCCCTTTTGGCGGCAAGGAACGCGCCGAGGTGCAGCAGAACTTCCCTATCAAGACCGGTGAGACCGCTTTTCTCTTCCTCCAACATTTCATCAAAATACTCAAAGCAGGCGGCCGGGCAGGTGTGGTAATCAAGAATACCTTTCTATCCAATACTGACAATGCCTCAACCAGCCTCCGCAGGCTGTTGCTGGAAAGCTGCAACCTGCATACCGTGCTTGATTTGCCCGGCGGCGTCTTCGCCGGCGCGGGCGTTAAGACCGTGGTGCTCTTTTTTGATAAGGGCGCGCCCACCCGAAAAGTCTGGTTCTACCAGCTCAACCTGGACAGGAATCTTGGAAAGACCAACCCGCTGAACGAAGCTGATCTTGAGGATTTCGTAAAATTGCAGAAAACAAAAGCCGATTCAGACAATTCCTGGTCGGTGAATGTGGCGGATGTGGATACCACTACCTGCGACCTGTCTGTGAAAAATCCGAATAAAAAGGATGAAACCGCCCTCAGAGATCCGCAAGAGATACTGGACGATATGCAGAGACTGGATGAGGAGAGCACGGAAATCCTGAGTACGATCAGGGAACTGGTATGAAGAAGGATTGGAAAGAGAAAAAGCTGGGTGAGGTTTGTGAGGTTCTGGACAGCAAGCGCAAACCAATAACTAAAAGAGACAGAACTGCCGGTGAGTACCCATATTATGGTGCAACAGGTATTTTAGATCACGTTCATGACTATATTTTCGACGAAAAACTTATACTCATCGGGGAAGACGGCGCCAAATGGGGTCCAGGAGAAAATTCGGCATTTATTGCGGAAGGGAAATATTGGGTTAACAATCACGCACATGTTATACGCCCTAATAGATCAATAGTATTGGACAACTGGATTGTTTACTTTCTGAATTTCAACGATTTGTCCAAATATGTGACAGGACTTACTGTCCCAAAATTAAATCAAGAAAAAATGCGGGGGATTATTTTGCCAATCCCTCCTCTCTCCGAACAAAAGCGTACCGTCGCCATCCTGGATGAAGCCTTTGCCGCCATCGCCACGGTAAAAGAAAACGCCGAAAAGAACCTGCAAAACGCCCGCGCTCTATTTGAAAGTTATTTGGATGAAGCTGATGCAGATAAGGCTTGTCTCGGTGACCTTGTTGATATAACAACAGGTAAGTTAGATGCAAATGCGGCTACAGAATGCGGAGAATATCCTTTCTTTACATGTTCCAGAGACATTTACAAAATTGACAAATATGCTTTCGATTGTGAAGCAATCCTATTGGCCGGGAACAACGCCGTAGGTGATTTTAATGTGAAGCACTACAATGGTAAATTTAATGCGTACCAGAGGACATATGTGATTACGGTAAATGAGAAAAAGCAAGTGCTGTATCGGTTTCTCTATTTCCAAATGTTGAAGAGCTTGAAGAAATTCAAAGACCAGTCAGTAGGTGCAGGGACCAAGTTTCTGAAACTTGGAATGATCAAAGATATGAAAATTGCGTTGCCAAGCCTTCCTGAACAGGGAATGATAGTTACTAATATGGATTCGCTACTTGAAGAAACCCAACACCTCGAGGTAATCTACCAGCAAAAGCTCGCCGCGCTGGAGGAGTTGAAAAAGTCGCTGCTACAAAAAGCCTTTAACGGAGAATTATTTGGAGAATGAAACCGTGACAAATTGTCACAGTTTGAATATGGAAACGGTTTACCCATGTAAGCGGGGAACAATTTGTCCCCTGGTTGCTTGAAGCATTTTAAATAAGGACTTATAAAAATGATCAATTTAATACGAAAGCTGACAAACGAAGGGGTCAAATGAACTGTACGAAATTATCGTACAGTTAAAAAAGCGGCACCATGGTTTCAACAAGTGAGAATTATAAGGAGCTTCCCGAGATTAAGCGTAAAGCACTCAAGCGGAATAAAAAGGTTAAATAAGCATGAATGAAGCGGAAACCAGGGCGGAACTGATCGACCCGAAGCTTAAACAGAGCGGTTGGGGTGTAGTCGAAGGCTCCAAAATCCTGCGCGAATACCAGATTACCGCCGGTAAAATCCAGACCGGAGGAGGGCGCGCCAAACCGCTGATAGCCGATTATGTGCTGGTTTACCAGGGACGCAAACTGGCGGCTATAGAAGCTAAGAGCACTGAGCTTGAGGTCGGCGAGGGTGTAGCACAGGCTAAGAACTACGCTGAGAAAATGCGCCTTGCTTATACCTTTACCAGCAACGGCAAAGAGATTTACCAGATATGCATGCAAACCGGCGAAGAGGGTCTGATTTCCGCTTTCCCCACGCCGGATGACCTCTGGAAGAAAACCTTTGCCTCTCTTAATCTGTGGCTGGACAAGTTTAACCAGGTACCATTTGAAGACATCGGCGGCACTAAGAAAGTGCATTACTACCAGGAGATAGCGGTCAACAATGCGATGGCAGCTATTGCGGAAGGAAAACCACGTATTCTGCTCACCCTGGCAACCGGAACGGGAAAAACCTTCATTGCTTTCCAGATTGCCTGGAAGCTTTTTCAGACCCGCTGGAACCTGAAACGCGATGGCGCCCGCAGGCCTCGTATCCTGTTCCTGGCAGATAGAAATAACCTGGCCGACCAGGCATTCAACGAGTTTCGCGCCTTCCCTGAAGATGCCCTGGTGCGGGTTAAGCCGGGGGAGATCAGCAAGCAAGGGAAGGTGCCTACCAACGGCAGTATTTTCTTTACCATCTTCCAGACCTTCATGAGTGGCAAGGATAACCAGCCTTATTTTGGACAGTATCCGCCCGACTATTTCGATTTTATTATTATCGATGAATGCCATCGTGGAGGTGCAAACGACGAAGGCAATTGGCGTGATATCATGGAGTATTTTGCTCCTGCCGTCCAGCTCGGTTTAACCGCGACGCCTAAGCGGTTAGAGAATGCGGATACCTATAAGTATTTCGGCGAGCCGGTGTATGTTTACTCGCTCAAAGAAGGCATTAACGACGGTTTCCTTACCCCTTTTAAGGTAAAGCGCATCCAGACCACGCTCGATGATTATGTCTATACGTCCGATGACCACATTATTGAAGGTGAGATCGAAGAAGGCAAACTCTATACAGAACCTGATTTCAACAGGATCATCGAGATTAAGGAGCGCGAAGCCAAACGGGTAAAAATATTTCTTGCCGATGTCAATCAAACCGAGAAGAGCATTGTGTTTTGCGCTACCCAGGACCACGCGCTGGCCGTCAGGGATTTAATCAACCAGAACAAGAAAAGCAAGGAGCCCAATTACTGCGTACGCGTTACAGCCAACGACGGCGCTTTGGGCGATCAATACCTGGAGGAATTCAGGGATAATGAAAAGACAATCCCGACCATTCTAACCACCTCACAAAAGCTTTCCACAGGCGTGGATGCCCGAAATATCAGAAATATCGTGCTGATGCGGCCGATCAACTCCATGATCGAGTTCAAGCAGATAGTCGGCCGCGGGACACGGCTCTTTGATGGGAAAGAGTATTTCACTATCTATGATTTTGTGGACGCCTATCATCATTTCGCCGACCCAGAATGGGATGGCGAACCGGTGGAACCTGAACCAAGACAGGAAAGAAAAACTGACATTAGCTCCAGGGAACCCGGTGGCCATTACGGTCCAACCGGTACGGGCGACACAGAGAAAAAACAAAAGGTGAAGATTAAGCTGCGTGACGGTAAAGAACGCGAGATCCAATATATGATGTCTACCTCGTTTTGGAGCGTAGACGGGCGGCCGATTTCAGCCGAAGAGTTTTTGCAAAACCTGTTTGGTACTTTGCCCGAATTCTTTAAAAGTGAAGATGAACTGCGTAGAATCTGGTCTGATCCCGGCACGCGCAGGACACTGCTTGAAAGACTCGGCACTGCCGGTTATGGTAAGGGTATGCTGACAACGATACAAAGAATGATAGATGCCGAAAAAAGCGACCTGTTTGATGTGCTCGAATACATATCTTTCGCTGTAAAACCGATCACCCGGAAAACAAGGGTGGCCAGGGCACAGTCCCTCATATTCGCTCAAATGAACCACCAACAGAAGGAGTTCCTGGAATTTGTTCTTTCCAAGTATATTGAAACCGGCGTCGAGGAACTTGATCAGGAAAAATTGCCCAATCTACTGACATTGAAATATCACGCGCTCGACGATGCTAAGAGAATACTGGGCGGTGTTGAGGACATCCGCAATATCTTTGTTGGTTTTCAGAAATACCTGTATATGGGCACAACGGCGTAACCTTTCAGTTAGCTATTACAGCCGGCTTAAAACTTCATCAATTTAGCTATTGAGCCATCGTCTTTAATCGGGCCGACAATCGCCAGGTTCAATTTCTCCGTTTTAAACAAATCTCCAGCTATACGCTTTATATCTTCCATGGTGACATTTTCGATGACCTGTGTAACCTCGTCAATAGTCATGATCTTGCCCGTCAGTACCTCCTGTCCACCGTACCAGCTGGCTACATTGTAGCTGTTCTCCATTCTGAGCAGTAACGAACCCTTGGCCATCTCCCTGACTTTCTTCAATTCGGCATCGGATATGCCATCCCTGATAACGGCCAGTTGATGTAAAATACCCTTATTTCCGTAAATAGCCGGCTGCTCATGCCCACACCCAGTATCATATTAAGCAAATACACTGCAAACCTGTCGGGATGGAAAACGGATGGCGCTTCGACTCCCAGCACCAGGTTTACCTGCTCGGTTTCACGATACTCGATTTTCGTCCTCGGAACGGCCTGCTCAATAATGCTGTCCCTGTACCCCGGAACTATACCCCCCTGCCAGTCCGCGGTAGCCTGCCGGATTAGTTCAATCGCTTTTTCGGTTTCAAAATTGCCCGCTATACTCACCAGCATGTTACCGGTTGTATAGCAGTTGTTGAGGTAATGCAGCATCTGCTCATGCGTAATAGCACTGACCGTCTCTTTGCTGCCCGCGATATCCCTGCCCAGCGCTTTCCCCGGCCACATCAGTTCGTCGAATATCATGCCCACGCGCTGCTGCGGGGAATCAAGGCTCATGTTGATCTCTTCGATGATAACCTGCCTTTCCTTATCCACATCCTCTGCACGGAAGAGCGGGTTGCGCAGCAGGTCAACAATCACGTCGACCGCCATTTCAAAATGCTGGCTGGCCAGCTTGCAATAATAAGAAGTGACCTCGCGGTCGGTGCCCCCATTCATGATGCCCCCCACACCTTCGATGGCCTCGCTTATCTCGTTGGATGTCGGCCTCTTACCGGTGCCTTTGAAACACATATGCTCAACGAAGTGCGATATGCCCGCCTCTTCATCCCTCTCGTAACAGCTCCCTGCCTTGACAAAAAACAACACGGATACCGACCTGGTATGCGGCATGGGGCAGGTAATGATTTCCAGTCCGTTATCGAGGGTGTCTTTCTTATATTCCATATTCTTCTGCTCGTCCTATCAGTGACGCTCCAATTTAATCTCCAATTATAGCAAATTCAAATCAGCTGATATCCGTGCTATAATCTATTTGCAGGAACAATTCAATCGTAGGCGAGATACGAAATAAAGATGGGACTTGAAGAGATGGAAACTGGAACCTGGAAGGTAAAAACGGGCCTTGCCCAAATGCTCAAGGGCGGGGTCATTATGGATGTCGTGACTCCGGACCAGGCCAGGATAGCCGAAAATGCCGGCGCCTGCGCTGTGATGGCTCTGGAGCGTGTGCCGTCCGACATACGGGCGGACGGGGGCGTGGCCAGGATGGCCGACCCCACCGTGATCGCGGCTATCATGAAGGCCGTGACCATACCGGTCATGGCGAAGTGCCGCATCGGCCATTTCGTGGAGGCGCAGGTGCTGCAGGCACTGGGTGTCGATTTTATCGACGAATCGGAGGTGCTGACCCCGGCGGACGAGAGTAATCACGTATGGAAGCATGATTTCAAGGTGCCTTTCGTCTGCGGCTGCCGCGACCTGGGCGAAGCCCTGCGAAGGGTCGCCGAAGGCGCCGCCATGATACGCACCAAGGGTGAAGCGGGCTCGGTACAGTCTGCACTGCGCAGGCTGAAATCAATGAGCCCTGACGAGCTTCCCGCCGAGGCCAAGTCGTTGGGGGCGCCTCTTGAATTAGTCATCGAGGTGCATAAAACCGGTAAATTATCTGTGGTCAACTTCGCCGCAGGCGGTGTGGCCACACCTGCCGACGCGGCGCTTATGATGCAACTCGGAGCCGAAGGCGTATTCGTAGGGTCAGGGATATTTAAATCCAGCGACCCTCAAGCGCGTGCCATAGCCGTGGTAAAAGCGGTCACACATTATAACGATCCTGCCATCCTTGCCGAGGTATCAAAGTCGCTTGGCGCTGCCATGCCCGGCCTCGATATCAAAAGCATACCTGAAGACAATTTGCTGGCCACCAGGGGATGGTAACTTGCCCGCAGAATACTCGGCTATTGATGCCATACCCACCAACATAGAGGGGTCGTCTTGCAGACAGTAAACATCGATGACATCCACTCGCTGCTGGCCGTGATGCCTCCTCACATCGCCTCGGACCTCAAGCAGGAGATCGGAAACGGTGACATGCTGGAGATCGTAATGGACCTGGGCCGGTTGCCTGAAGCGCGTTTCCCCAACCGCGAGATATTGTTAGGCGATCACGAAGTCACAGAAGCAGACATACAGCATGTCACTAACCTGATCGGCACCTTCAGCGGCGACAACCGTGCAGGCCTGACACGCACCCTCCACCGCATCTCGGCCATCAGAAACCGCGACGGAAAGATAGTTGGATTGACCTGCCGCGTGGGCCGTGCTGTGATGGGAACGGCAAAGATAATCCAGGACCTTGTGGAGACCGGTAAAAATGTCCTGTTAATGGGCCCGCCCGGCATCGGCAAGACCACCATGCTGCGTGAAACCGCGCGCGTGCTGGCGGACGACCTCAAAAAACGGGTCATCGTGGTGGACACCTCCAACGAGATCGCGGGGGACGGCGACATACCTCATCCCGCTATAGGCCATGCCAGGCGCATGCAGGTGCCAACTCCCACGCTGCAGCACGCGGTCATGATCGAGGCCGTGGAGAACCACATGCCCGAGGTGATTATTATCGATGAGATAGGCACCAGCTTAGAAGCTGAAGCGGCCCGCACCATAGCCGAGCGAGGCGTCCAATTGGTAGGCACCGCCCACGGCAACAGCCTTGAGAACCTCGTAATGAATCCTACGCTGTCGGACCTCATAGGCGGCATCCAGACGGTAACGCTGGGCGACGAGGAAGCGCGCCGCCGTCACACGCAAAAATCGGTGCTGGAGCGCAAAGCCCCACCCACATTCGATATTGTGGTTGAGATACAGGAACGTTACAAGGTGCTGGTGCATCCCGATGTGGCGCAGGCCGTCGATTCCGTCCTGCATGCTCAGGAAAGCCATTCCGAGGTAAGGTGGCTGGGACCCGACGGCAACGTTGTCAGGGAGCAGGCCGTAACCATACATGAGACCCATGCCAAGCCCGAGTCTACAAAACAGGGGTTGCGTGTTTTCCTTTTCGGTATAAACCGGCCCATACTTGAGCAGGCAGCTCATGAAAAGGGCCTGCACATAGAAATCATGGAGGATCTGAGGCAATCCAACATACTGATCACGACCAAGAACTATTTCCGGCGCAAGCCGCAGAAGTTGAGGGATGCCGAGACGCATGGTATCCCGATTTACGCCATACGCGGCAACAGCCTGCAGCAGTTGCGCCACTGCATAGACAGCATTTATACAGGTCCGCGCGACGAGGCCGTGGACTCTGCCCTTGACGAGGCCCTGATGGCCATCGGGGAGGTAAAAAACGGCACAAAAGAGGTGGTTCTCAGTCCCCAGAATGCGTTCATCCGGCGCCTCCAGCACGTATTGGCAGAGAAACACGACGTCACTTCCAGCAGCTCGGGGCGCGAACCCGTTCGCAGGGTCAAGATCGTAAATAACTGAAACGCCTGATATCCTTAATTGTACTATGCTGAAGCGTCAGGGATTGTTTATCACTTTCGAAGGCGGTGAAGGCTGCGGCAAGAGCACCCAGGCCAGGCTCCTGTTTAATAGCCTGGAGCACCGCGGTATACCCTCGGTGCTGACACATGAGCCCGGCGGCACCCCCCTGGGCAACAGGATCAGGGGTATACTCAAAGTCAAACGTGATTTCGATATCAGCCCGCAGGCTGAACTTTTTCTTTTCGCCGCCTGCCGCGCGCAGCTTATCCGGGAGGTAATCCTGCCTGCCCTCGATGTCGGCCGCAATGTAATCTGTGACCGCTTCTCCGCCTCCACCATTGCCTACCAGGGATACGGCCGGGGCCTGGGACAAGATCTCATCGAATCGATCAACAGAGCCGCCACGGGCGGGCTGGAGCCCGACCTCATTTTCCTGCTGGATATACAATCTGAAACAGGCCTGTCACGCAAGCATAATACGGGCGATGACCGCTTCGAGGCCGAGCACATCGCCTTCCACCGCAGGGTGAGGGTCGGGTACCTTGAAC
This sequence comes from Chloroflexota bacterium, assembly GCA_026389635.1. GTDB lineage: Bacteria > Chloroflexota > Dehalococcoidia > GIF9 > UBA5629 > CAIMUM01. Next base: position 9,676 of record JAPLHM010000083.1, read on the forward strand.
TTGCCAGGCGCGATCCCGGCCGCTGGATCGTCATAGAAGCACGGCAGCCCGTTGAGACACTGGCAAAGGCCATACTGGATCACGTCTTAGCGATTCTGCATAAGGCTGCAGCGTGAGCCGCAATAAGGCGGCCTCCAGGACTCCCCACTTCAGGGAGGAGCAGGCCCTGCTCTCATCAGGTTACCACCGCATAGCCGGCATAGACGAGGCAGGCCGGGGAGCGCTGGCCGGGCCGGTGGTGGCCGCCGCAGTCGTGCTGCCGCCGGAACCCAATTTCCTCTGGGTGCCCATGGTCAGGGACAGCAAGCTGCTGCAGGCGAAGGTACGCCAACGCATTTTCGACTCAATGCAGGAATGCGGAATAGAAATGGGCGTCGGCGTGGTCGGGCCGGAAGTCATCGATACTATAAACATACTGAATGCCACCAGGATGGCCATGAAGCTGGCTCTGGCAAATCTAACGAAACCGCCGGATTATTTGCTGATCGATGCCGTGAGGCTGAGGGATGTACCCATCCTTCAGAAGGCCATCATCCGGGGTGACCTCAACATAGTGAGCATTGCATGCGCATCAGTGGTGGCCAAGGTCACGCGCGACCGCATCATGCTCGAACTGGATGAGCTCTACCCCGGGTATCAATTCGGACGTCACAAGGGCTACGGCACACGCATGCACATGGAGTGCCTGCGCACCTGTGGGGCATCGCGCATACACAGGATGACTTACTCACCACTGCGAGACCTGGCCAGGTTGATATGAAGAGACAGGAAACGGGAAAACTGGGGGAGCAGATCGCCTGCAAGGCCCTTGAAAAGAAAGGTTACCGCATACTGGAAAAGAATTACCGCTGCCGCCACGGTGAAATAGATTTAGTTGCCCGCCAGCGCGATTACATCGTCTTTGTCGAGGTACGCACCAAGACGGGGAACTCTTTCGGGACGCCCGAAGAATCGTTGACGGCAACCAAGAAAAAGAAACTTGTCGCAACGGCCCTTGACTACCTCAGCAGCCACCCCGGCCTACCCGAAAACTGGCGCATCGATTTCGTGGCCGTAGAGCTTGACCCGGCCGGCGGCCCGCCGAAGCGCGTCGAAATCATGGAAAACGCGCTCGGCTGATGAGAGCTATTCTTCCAGGGCTTCCATGGCGATGCAGCTATGGGCCAACGAGCTACCCGCCTTCAGCGCAATGGCGACAAATATCGCCTCGGCGATCTCCTCATCGCTGGCGCCGGTCTTTTTGGCGCCTTTGACGTGGCCCTCAATGCAATAGGGACACTGCGTAATGTGCGCGCAGGCAACCGCGATCAGCTCCTTGGTCTTCTTGTCCAGGCTGCCGTCGACGAATACCTTGGCATCTATATCGAGGAAGGCCTTCAATAAGTCGGGCTTGAGCGCATATAGCTTGGCCACCTTTTCGATGTCTTTTTTTCCGTAATACTGTTCTTTCATTTATTCCTCCGGCATTATCTATCTCTTCAGTAATCTCTTATACCTTTAAGCGCGTACGTTGGATGATCTCAAGCTTGGACGGCTTCGGCAGATCGTCAAAATAGGCGCAGTATCCGGCTACCCGCACAACCAGGCCGGGATATTTACCGGGGTGGCTGTAGGCATCCTCCAGCATAGCGGGGTCATGCACGTTGAACTGCACCTCCATACCCCCTTTCTCGAAAAACCCTCTCAGCAGGGCCGCCAGAATATCAGTCCCGCGCTGGCCTTCAATGACCGCGGGATCGAAGCGGAGGTTGAGGGCATAGCCGTTGGGGGAATGACAGGGGTCGACACAGGCAGCCGAGTTGAGCAGGGCTGTAACGCCCAGCCTGTCCTTGCCGTTGGAGGCGCCAAGGCTTGCGGCGAAGGGCTGGCCGGCCCTGCGACCACTGGGCAGAGCTCCCACCAGGGAACCGAAAGCCACGTGGCATGTCACAGAGTAGAACCCGGGGACGTACTTGCCGCCCCGCGTATTGCTATGCCGGGCCAACGCCCGGTAGAAGATAGCGGCTACCTCCGCGGCGTAACCATCGGGCAAGTTATGATCGTTGCCATATTTAGGCGCGGCGGCCAGCTCCGCCTGCATAGACGGGCTGGAGCGGAAATCGTGTCTGAGCGCTTGATGAACCTCTGGCATACTGTGCTTTTTCCTGCGGAATACGACCTCATCCAGCGCCGCCAGCGAATCGGCCACGTCGGCCAATCCCACTCCCTGGATGCCGCTCGAATTAAACAGCGCCCCTCCCGCGCTGACATCTTTTCCAGACTCCATGCAGCCATCCACCAGCATGGACGAAAAAGGGGTGGGATGGTAGTTGCGGTTGCCGAGCTCCACCACCTGGATGTCGTCCACCAGCCGGTCAACCATGTAGTTCACCTGCACGGAAAAAGCGTTTAAAACCTCTTCAATTGAGCGGAATTTGCAGGGGTCTGCCGTCGCAACGCCCCGGCGCCTGAGGCTGCCCAGTTGCCGGCCGCGGTTGAGCGCCAGTTCGAGGCAGGCAGGGAGGTTCACAAGGGCGGCATCGGTGGAGAAAAAGCTCCTGCCGGGCAGCGCCGGCTCCACGCAGCCTACTATGGCGTAGTTCCTGGCCTCCTCAAGAGGGACGCCGTTGGCGACAAGCGATTTGATGATGGCTTCATCACTGAATACCGCGGGTACACCGTTGCCCCGCTTGGCCACTTCGATCAGCCTGTGCAAATATGCCTCCGGGGAACCACTGTGCAAGCGCGCCTGGTAATTGGGGTCGCGCAGTCCGGACTCCTCCATTACGTCGAGCATAACGTAGGTCAATTCGTTCGTTACATCCACCCCGCCCCTGTCCACTCCACCCACGATGGCGGCCTGCACCACCAGGTAGCCGCCGTGGTACTGGCTGACGTTTTCTGACAGCAGGAAGACGTGCTCAACAGCCTTGGCTGAGAAGCACAGCAAAAGCTCCTTAGCCTTCTGCGGGGTGATGCGTCCCTCATCAATGTCGCGTCTATAGTAAGGGTATAAGAACTGGTCCATCCTGCCGAACGAGACGGCGGAGTTAATCCCCTCCAAACAGACGGCCATGTGAGTCAGCCACAACGACTGTAAGGCCTCTTGAAAGGTCCCTGCCGGGTTCAGCGGCACCCTGCGGCAGGTAGTGGATATATTCTCGAGCTCCCTGCGCCTGACGGGGTCCTCTTCGGCGGCTGCCATCCGCCCGGCTTCATCGGCAACCCGGTTGGCATAGTTCAGCAAACCCTCGCAAACTATAGCGGCGGCTTTGTGCAGGTCACCGCCCCGGCCTTTCATGGATTCCAGGTATCCTTTGACCCCCAGCCTCAACATCTTCTCGTAATTGGGCAGGAAATGACCGATGCCCCCTGCTTCGTTGATAAGGTAAAAAGTGGCCTTGAGCTGTTCAGCCGCGTACTGCAGGAACTTGCCCATATGCGGGAAGAAGGCCCTGAACGGCATATTCCTGAAAATCCAGTAGGGAATGACGTCGAACATGACCCTGAGCCGGTCCTTCCAGGGCATCAGCAACGGCGCGGTCTTCCTTTTATCTATACGCGGTATATCCGTGCCCATGAAGACTCCGCTGAGCTCCGGTTGCATGAGGGCAGATATGCGGTAGCTGCCCATGTTCCCCACTATAAGCTCGTCAGGATATATCCGCACCGACTTGTTCTGCAGGATATAACGGGTGGCCATAGCCCGGCGGATTATGGTGGGCTTGGAGGGGTCGTCATGGTGTCTGGAAAAATCGGTAACCAAGTAGGCCCGCTCGGGACACAAATGTACCCTGCTGCCCAGCAGTTCTTTTTTTATACGCTGTAAGCGGTCAGTCCGCGCGGCTGTTTCGACTGCCATATATTTCTATGTGTCCAGGCTGAAGGGCGGGTACTTGTCAGTTATCATGATCATGGCATAGCACATGACCCTGAAACCCCACCTCATCACGCTGAGGACAAAGTCGAACATACTTTTAGGGTATTTGCCAGTGAAGAGAATGGCAAACCATGCGATCATAATCACCACCATAGCGGCTATGCCCAGGAAGCACAGCACTATAATATGCGGTATAGCCAGAAACCATTTGACCAGCGGAAGCCAGCGGTTAAGTCCCGTTGCGTCCGGGTAGGGCATTTCCAGGTGCACGTTCTGTTCCTCGTCGGTGGACGGGTAAACGTCGGTCATCAGGTAGAGGTAGGCTGCCACCCTGTAGGCGAACATGGAGAGATTGAGGTTCCAGTCGTACCACCACTTCGGGTACTTCCTGCGGAATAGAAGCATCAGTATGAGAGGGAGAAAAACCAGTCCTATACCTGCCGCCATCGTTCCGCCTTCTTTACCTGAAAGCTGCATGGCGTTATCCATGAGCAAGCCCAGGATGATCAGGATCGGGATGACCGTGAAAATGCGGAAAAACGTGGTCAGCCTGTTGAGCTTACGATCGGGGTAATCAACCTTTAAACTAACCGGGTAATCTGCTGCCATTTTACTGCCTCCTCTGTTTATTTGTGGTTCGCCCGCTACTGGTATCTATCAGTCAACCTTAAAGCCTCCCTTGCCCAGGTCGTAGATCTCCTCAAGCTTGACCTTGACCACTGCCTTGGGCGGCATCGGGATCTTCATCATCTCCGAGAGCTTTTTGGCTTCCTCGTAGAGCGGCCCTGACGTAATATTTTCCACGACCTTGCCCTCAAACCTGAACCCCATGACCTTGCTGCGGTCGGCTACCGCGATGGCTACCCATGGGTTTTTCTGTATGTTTTGCCAGGTCCGGCCCCCCATCATCTCAAAGAATGCAACGTGCTCGTCATCGATTATTTTGAGACTGCCCTTGACCGCGACACTGGGCTTGCCGTCCGGCATGGATGTGGCCACGTATGACAACTGGCCGGAAATCAATGATTTCATCTGATCTGTCAATTTCGCCATCTGCTGTTACCTCCTCCTACTTTCGCCTGGATTATATGTAATCGGGTCGGTTAATTCAACAACGAGCGGCTGCACCATGTGTCCTTTCAGCAAAATGCAGCTTTGACTCGCCCCCACCCTCTTCCTATAATTCTTCTACCACACATTTATGACAGAATTCACCCGCCGCGATTTTCTAAGGTACGCCCTTGCAGGTGTAGGTGCATTGCTGGCCGCGTCTGCCAAATACCCGGATATAGCCGTGGTGCGCGGCGGAGAACCGGAGGCCCTGGCGCGCGAGGCGGTTGACCTGCTGGGCGGCATGAAACGCTTCGTCAAGAAGGGCGATAACGTGATAATCAAGCCAAACATCGGCCCCGCAATGCGGACCTACGAGTATGCCGCCACCACCAACCCCTGGCTGGTGGCTGCCGTGGTTAAGCTCTGCATGGAAGCCGGCGCGGGCAGGGTCAGGGTCATGGACAAGCCCTTCAGCGGGACGGCTGAATCGGGATTTGTTAACAGCGGGATCAAGGAACAGGTGGAAAAGGCGGGTGGGGAAATCGAGCTGATGTCCCGCTTTAAATTCGTTTCTACCGATATACCTCAGGGCAAAGACATCAGGAAATGGGACATCTATGAAGACATCCTTAAGGCCGATGTGCTGATCAACATGCCCATCGCCAAGCAGCATGGATCGTCACGTCTCACGCTGGGCATGAAAAACCTGATGGGCGCCATCAACTCTGCCCAGATGTTCCACATCAACCTGCACCAGCGCATCGCCGATCTGGCCAGCCGGGTCAGGCCGGCGCTGACCATTGTGGATGCCATCCGCGTCCTGACGGCCAACGGCCCTACCGGGGGCAACCTCTCGGACGTTAAGAAGCTGGACACCGTGATCGCCGGCGCCGATATCGTGGCGGTGGACAGCTACGCCACCTCGCTTTTCGGCCTCAAGCCGGACGATATACCCCACATAAAGATAGCCGCCTCCATGGGACTGGGCAGCAACGATCTAAGCAAGTTGGATATCAAGGAAATCACACTTGGCAGTTCGTAAAAAGAGATCCGGCGGCTGGGATACGCGCAGCTGGCTTAACCTGCGCACAGCGGTGCAGGTAATTGCCTTCCTCGGCTTCCTGGCGCTCTTTTTGGGCGCACTGCCTCTGCTGATGCGCCTCGACCCGCTGGCCATGCTGGCCAACACCATAGCCAGCCGCAGTTTCCTGCTGCTTTCGCTGGTTGCAATGGTTCCGCTGGCCCTGTCGCTGGTCTTCGGCCGGGCCTGGTGCGGCTGGCTCTGCCCGATGGGTACCATGCTGGAATGGTTTTCATTCAACAAGTGGCGCCGCAAAAACATCCGGTTACCGGACGGCTGGAGAGCTGTTAAATATGTCGTCTTAATCGCCATTATCGCTGCCGCCATCTTATCCAACCTGACACTGCTGATATTCGATCCGCTGACCGTCATGCTGCGCACCTTCGCCACCGCCATGTGGCCCGCCCTCGACTTCATAATCAACGCCGCGGAGTCAGCGCTCAACAACGTCCCCGTACTGCAGGAACCACTGGCGCGCTTCGACAACGCGATCAGGCCATTGCTGCTGCCGACCAACCCGCTGTACTACCGCGACGGCCTGCTCTTCGGCGCCATTTTTATTACAATCATCCTGCTTAATCTGCTGGCAGAACGATTCTGGTGCCGCTACCTCTGCCCGCTGGGGGCGTTCTACGGCCTGTTGAGCAAGGTCAGCCTGGTGCGCCGGCGCGTTAACCAAAGCTGCATCGGCTGCAAGTTGTGCGAGGACGCCTGTCCCACCGGCACAATCAGGAGGGACAGGGACTGTTCCAGCGACCCGGGCGAATGCATAATGTGCCTCAAATGCATGGATTCCTGCCCCTGCTCGACCAGCGATTTCGGGCCCGTGTACGCGCCGGCAAAGTTTAACAGCTACGACCCGGTGCGCCGCCAGCTCTTCCTGGGACTGGGCGCGGGCGTGCTACTGGCTGTGCTCTTCAAGTTCAACCCCTTCAGTGGCCGGCGCAGCCCATACCTTATCCGTCCCCCGGGAGCCGGCGATGAGGACATGACGGCCAAATGTATACGCTGCGGCGAGTGCATCAAGGCCTGCCCGACGGGCGCCATACAGCCTTCGCAGATGGAGGCTGGGGGTGAGCTGCTGTGGACCCCGTTGCTGGTCATGCGCAGCGGCTTCTGCCAGTACTCCTGCAATGCCTGCGGCAAGGCCTGCCCCGTGGCTGCCATTCCGGCACTTCCACTGGCCGAGAAAAAGGTCACGCCTATCGGAAGGGCATTCATCGACCGCGGCCGCTGCCTGCCCTGGGCACAGGGTACCCCCTGTATAGTCTGCGAGGAGATGTGCCCGGTTCCACACAAGGCCGTACTGCTGAGCACTTCGGAGGTTAAAAAGGAGGACGGCGGCACGATAACCCTGCAGCTGCCCACGGTGCTGGCCGGGCGCTGCATCGGCTGCGGGTTGTGCGAATATAAATGCCCCGTCGAGGGAGAGTCGGCCATACGTGTAATGGTTTGAAGATACGATCGGCCCCTTTGACTAAGCAGGGTATTTGTGTTAGAAATTACCCGTACGTTCCACTGACATGAGACGACTGAAATAAATAGGAAGTGAGCTATGTTTCGCAGTTTCGGCATACCGGAGCTTTTACTTGTCCTCCTCATAGTCCTGCTTGTGTTCGGGGCCACGCGGCTGCCCCAGATCGGCGACGCCCTTGGTAAGGCCATACGCAACTTCCGCAAGGGCGCTTCGGGCGAAGGTGAAAAAGATAAGGAGACCGGCATCAGCAAGACTGATACCACGGGCAAGGACAAGGACGGCTCAAATACATAATCTTCGCAATCACCATTTTGACCATTGCTGTGATGAAGTTGTAAGCCATGGACATTTTTGGGATAGGCCTGCCTGAATTAATCCTCGTTCTGCTGATCGGTTTTATACTCTTCGGCCCAAAACGGATACTGGAGATAAGTAAAACCGCAGGCAAGATGATGGGCAACCTGTCGCGGGATGCCTCGGATATACAGCGCAAACTGAACGATGAACTGGAAGGGGAAAAACCGGTCACGCCGGGCGCCGTGGATAAGCCCTCCCGGCAGGTCCAGCCTTGAACCCGCAGAAAATGAACTCCCCTCATTTTAAGGGAATATCGACCCACCTCAACGAATTAAGGCGGCGTCTGATCGTCTGCATAGCCGCCGTGGCCATCGGAATCGCGCTATCATTTGCCTTTGCCGACCAGCTCTTCGCCATACTCATCCGGCCTGCCGGCAACATCAGCCTGATCTTCGTGGAGGTGACCGAGATGCTGAGCACCTACATGCAGGTATGCCTGATCGGCGGCATCATGATCGCCATGCCGGTGCTGGTCTACGAGCTAATCGCTTTCGTGTCGCCGGCCCTCACCCCAAAGGAAAAGAAGTACCTGTGGATCACTCTGCCGTTCGTCATCCTCATGTTCGCAGGAGGCGTGACCTTCGGCTATTTCGTGCTCATACCACCCGCCATGCAGTTCTTGCTGAGTTTCGGCGCGGGCATCGCCACGCCCCAGATCAGGATAGGCAATTATATCTCGCTGGTGTCCCGGCTGCTGCTGGCCATCGGGCTGGTCTTCGAAACACCCGTCATCACAACCTTCCTGGCGCGGCTGGGCATAGTGTCCTCAAAATGGCTGGCAGCCCAGTGGAAGTGGGCCGTCATACTGGCCTTTGTGCTGGGCGCCGTCATCACCCCTACACTCGACCCCGTCAACCAGACGCTGGTAGCCCTGCCTTTGATAATACTCTACCTTCTCAGTATCCTGCTGGCCAGGCTGGTTGAAAAACGTAAAATTAAACCAATGGAGGTAACATCATGATGCATATCTCACCCGGGTGGTACCCGGCCATCAACTCCAGGCGCTCGCGGCGCAACTACGAGAAGGGCAGGCCCATAGGGGCAGAAGCCCTGAACAGGCTCCACGAGGTGTGCAGCGGCTTCAGGCCCTACGGCAGCGTGCGTGTGGAGTTCATCGATGAACCCCCTGATGACATCTTCGCCAACGCGCTCGGTTTTTACGGCAACATAAAGGGCGCGCCGGCCTTCTTAGCCTTCATCGGCGACACCTCCGACCCCCATATGCAGGAGAAGGTGGGATATGCCGGCGAGGCCGCTGTGCTGGAGTCAACTTCTCTCGGCCTGGGCACCTGCTGGGTGGCGCTAACCTACAATGCCAGGGCGGTCAAGTCCCTGGTCAAACTCGATAAAGAGGAGAAGCTGATCTGCGTATCGCCCGTTGGCTACACCACGGAGCAATGGTCGTTCGAGGAAAAGGTATTCAGCGGTTTCGGGTCCAACCACCAGCGCAAACCGCTGCCTTCCATGGTCAGCGGCCAGCCGGAAACCTCCTGGCCTGTATGGGCAAAATCCGCCGTCGAAGCAGCCCGCTTGGCCCCGTCGGCCATGAACCGCCAGCCATGGGGCTTCCGCGTGGAGGAGCGAAGTATTACCGTTTATGTGAAAGACCGCGGACCCGAATTCAATGTTGCCAGGCGGCTGGACTGCGGCATAGCAATGCTGCACCTCGAACTCGGCGCCCTTATCAGAGGGGTAAGTGGTGAATGGGAGCCGCTGAAACAACCGCAGGTGGCACGTTTCACCGTGAGATAATTAAGAGATTTAGATATGGAAGCTGTTCCCCCGGTAAAAAGCCACAAGACAGCCGTGCTGCTGGTAACCTCCATCGCGGCCTTCCTCACGCCCTTCATGGCGGCCTCCGTCAACATCGCCCTGCCGTCCATAGGCAGGGAATACTCCGTTGATGCGGTCACCTTAAGCTGGATCGCCACGTCCTTTATCCTGTCCGCGGCAGTCTTCCTCATACCGTTGGGGCGCATCGCGGACATCAGCGGCAGGAAGAAGGTCTTCATCTGGGGAGGCGCTATCTTTGGAGCGGCTTCGGTTATCGCGGCGCTGGCATGGTCACCGCAGGTACTGATAGCCGCACGCGTCATACAGGGCGTGGGCGGGGCTATGCTCTTCGGCACGGTGGCGGCCATCATCTCCTCTGTCTACGCGCCGGGCGAGCGGGGACGCGCCATGGGCATCAATATCGCGATTACATACGTGGGTCTGTCGCTGGGACCCTTTCTGGGCGGGATGATGACGCAGTACCTCGGCTGGCGCAGCATTTTCTGGCTCAACGCGCTGCTCTGCGCACTTCTGCTGCTGGTAACAGCCTGGAAACTGAAGCCCGAGTGGGCGGAGGCGCGCGGCGAGAGGTTCGACCTGTTCGGCTCGGTCATCTACGGCGCGGGCCTGGTGGCACTGATGTACGGCCTTTCCGAACTACCCTCTACCCACGGCGTCGTCTCGCTGGGAGCCGGGCTGGTCATACTGCTGATCTTCCTCAAATGGGAAACTGTGACCGCCAGCCCCATCCTCGATATTACACTCTTCGCCAATAACCAGGTGTTCGCCTTCTCCAACCTGGCAGCATTCATCAACTACAGCGCCACTTTCGCGGTCGGCTTCCTGCTCAGCCTGTACCTGCAGTACATAAGGGGTCTGACCCCCGGAAGTGCTGGCCTTGTGCTGGTAGCCATGCCGGTGGTGCAGGCCGTCTTTTCACCTCTGACAGGCCGTCTTTCCGACAGGATCGAGCCCCGCCTTCTCGCTTCCTCGGGCATGGCGCTGACAGCCGCCGGGCTGCTGCTGCTGATATTTATAGGCACGGATACAGCGCTCTGGTACATCATCGCCTGTTTAGTTATGCTGGGCGCCGGCTTTGCCCTTTTCTCCTCGCCCAACATCAACGCCGTCATGAGCTCGGTAGATAAGAAATCGCTGGGCGTGGCATCGGCCACCTTAGCCACCATGCGCCTTACCGGGCAGATGTTCAGCTTAGGCATTGCCATGCTGCTGATCTCCCTTTTCATGGGGCGCGTACAGGTCACACCCGATGTTTATCCGCAGTATATCCTCAGCCTGCAAACTGCCCTGGCTATCTTTACGGCACTCTGCATTGGTGGTATATTTGCCTCAATGGCAAGAGGGAAAACACACTGAATCCCGGGAGGTAGTTATGAGTGAAACCAGGGTTTCCACACTCAGCATCATCCACTACGACAAGGCTGATTTCGTAATCAAGGCCGACGCCACCATCGAAGACTGCAGGGTCTCCAGTGAGGAAGCCGGCGTCACCTGGATCAACGTGGACAACGTTAATGACCGGGCCCTGCTGCAGTCGATCGGGAGCATCTTCAACCTGCACGAACTTACCATCCAGGACATCGCTAACACGGGACACAGGGTAAAACAGGAGGATTTCGGGCACTACATCCTTCTGATACTCAAGATGCTCGAATTTAACAAAACCAACAACTCGATCGACGCGGAACAATTGAGCATAGTATTCGGCAAGAATTACCTTGTAACCTTCCAGGAAACTCCGGGGGATTTTTTCGGGGACCTGCGCGATGAAATAAAGATCTCCGATTCAGTCGTGCGAAGGATGGGCCCTGATTTCCTGGCCTGCCGCATCATCGACACCATCGTAGACAACTATTTCAATACTGTCGAGAGCTTCGGCGACGAGATAGAGGAAAAGGAAGATGAATTAGTGGCCAATCCCACCCGCAATACATTGAATTCCATTCAGGGCATCAAGAAAAATATGATGCAGATCAGGCAGTTCATATGGCCGTCCAGGGAGATACTGAGTGACCTGTCCAAAAAGAATTCGCCCCTCATAAAGGAGGAGACCGTGGCTTACTTCCGCGACGTCTACGACCGCATCTTCGAGGCCATGGACCTGATCGAAAGCACGCGCGATATGGTGAGCGGCCTGATCGATATCTACCTGTCCAGCATGAGCAACAAGACCAACGAGGTAATGAAGGTGCTGACCGTGGTGGCAACTATTTTCATACCACTGACATTCATCGTGGGCCTCTATGGCATGAACTTCCGTAATATGCCGGAATTGAACTCCGACTGGGGCTACCCGGGCGTGCTGCTACTGATGGCAGGTGTAGCAGGGGGTATGCTCGTTTATTTCCACAAAAAGAAATGGATTTAAATTATTCCACCGGCAGAGCAGGGCCGCTGCTCTTCTTTATACGCCCGAATGGCAGGAACATGGCCGGTATGATACCGGCCATGATCACCACGGCGCTGATCACGTAATCCATCTGGAAGGCCGTTACGCTGGCCCTCACATTCATGTACTGGTAGAGCAGGTTGACGGCCGCCTGCTGGGCCGCCTGCAGAGTCATGCCAGCCTGCATCAAATACACCTGCAACTGGGACAGCATCTGAAGGGCGATGACCGAGTCCGGGGTGATGGTCTGCACTATCATCGACAGGTTGGTCTTCTGGAACGTATCCAGCATGGTGGCAAAGACTGCTATGCCCAGGGAAGCGAAGATGGTCCTGGACACGTTGATCATGGCCGAGGCCTGGGCGGTCATACGCTGGGGCACGGCTGAGAGCGTGTAGGTCATGACGGGCATCATGGCAAAGCCCACGCCAATGCCCCTGATAAAGAGTATCCACCGCAGCAGGTCGTCGGGTGTGGTGACATCCAGCATCTGCAGCCACAGTGAACTGATCCCTGTGATGAGCAGGCCCAGTACGGTAGGAAAGCGCGGCCCGATCCTGTCGTAAAGCCGGCCCGCCAGGGGCATGGAAATCATGGAGCCGATGACCGTGGGTAGCACCATCAGCCCGCTGGCCAGCGCGGAGAAGCCGCGCAGGTTCTGCAAAAACAAAGGCAGCAGGAACACCAGCGAAAAAAGCCCGATAGTGGTGACAAAGGTCAGGCCGATGCCGAGGGAGAAGCCCCCGTTTTTAAACATGTGCAGATCGAGCAACGGTTTCTTCACCCGCAACTCTACGATGACCCAGGCCAATATGCACAGGCAGCCTACCGTCAGGAGTGTCACAATGCGCCAGTCGTCCCACTGCCAGGTGGGGGCATAGGAGAATGCATAAAGCACCGCGCTGAACCGTCCGAGGTGGGCGTTTCCTCGATCCATGCCAACCCCATTGCGATGGCTATCAGCACGACCGGCACGTTCACATAGAAGACCATGCGCCAGTCCCAGTAGTCCACCAGGTAGCCGCCCAGGGTTGGCCCGATAGCAGGCGCCAGCATCATAGGGATGCCGAAGATGGCCATGGCAGTGCCGCGGTCCTCCGGGGGCACGTTCATGAAGAGGAAGGTCATGGCCAGCGGATTGAGCAGGCCTCCTGCCAGCCCCTGCATTACCCTGAAGGTAATGAGCGAGCCGGTATCCCAGGCAATGCCGCACAACAGGGAACCAGCCAGGAAACCCACCTGGCTGAAAAGATATACTTTTTTTATGCCGAATCGCTGCGCCAGGAAGGCAGCCGCGGGAGTAGAGATGGCGGTGGCCATAAGGTAAGCCGAAACTACCAGCTGTGCACGGTCGGTTGTCTCGTTGAAAACCGCCATGATGTGCGGCAGCGCCACGTTCATGATGGTCTGGTCAAGTATCACCATAAAGGTGCCGATGATGGCAACCGCCAAGACACGTGATTCGCTCGATTTCGGCATAAGCGCGCTTTACCTGTTACCTGGTCGTAATTTTGACCTCGACCGATGTGCCGGGTATAAGAACATAGTTGGCCGGGTTGTCCACCGATATCTTGACCGGCACAACCTGGGCGACCTTGATGAAATTGCCGGTGGTGTTGTTCTGCGGCATGAGCGAGAAGGTCGCGGCGGTGGCTGCGGCTATGCCGTCCACCCTGCCCATAAGCCTGGCGCCTCCCAGACTATCAACTTTTATCTCAACCTCCTGGCCAGGCTTTACGCGATGCAGGTCGGCCTCGGATATGTTAGCTGTGACCCAGGTGTTGGAGGCATCGTAGAGCGTGATGACGGAGGCGCCGGGGGTCACAACCTGCCCAGGATACGACCAGACCGCGGCCACGTAGCCGCTTACCGGCGCGTCCAGGCTGGCCCTGCCCAGCGGTATGTCCTTGAGGCCCTGCCTGTCCGCCGGACTGTCAGGGCGGGGAGCGCCCATGGTGGCTATTCTTTGCCCCTTGTCCACATAGCTGCCCAGGTCAACATCCAGGCTGATGATCTGGCTGGATGCCAGCGCCGGCACCGCGATAAGCGGGGCGCTGATGCGCGCGTTGTCCGTGCTAACATATTTATAGTTCTGGTAACCGAGGTAGCCCAACATCACCAGGCCACCCAGCACGACCGCCAGCGCGACCACAAAAATCACCTTCCCGCGTGTGGTGGAAAGGCCGGATTTCATTTTCTCAGAAAAGTTAGCAGCCATATTTGTTGCCTCCACATGTATTTGGATATGAAGCGTGTATTTTCTTCATGGCTTATTTACGCAGGGCATTGGCCGGGACGGCGGCCTTTTCCAACACCACCGTTTCCCCCTCGGCCAGGCCCGAGATTATCTCCGTGACGGTCTTGTCCTGCAGGCCTACAGTGACCGGGCGCTGCTCGGTCAGGCCCATCTTTTCATCCTTGAGTACCAGTACCGTGTAATAGCCACCCTTACCGCTCACTGCAGCGCTGGGCACGGTCAGCACACCGGCGCGCGAATCGACCGCAATCTGGGCGCTGGCGGACATGCCGCCACTAAGGTATGCGGTCTCAGCGGGGTCGAGGGCGATCTCTATCTTGTAGGTCGGCAGGGTGGTCTGCATTGTGCCGTAATACTGTATGCTGTTTGATTGCGTGGGGCCGAATGGAGAGATAAAAGTAACGCGGCCCTTGAACTGCTGGCCGGGGAAGGCGTCAACAAGTATGATCGGTTTAAGCTCTTCCAGCGGCCTGCCCGCAATCTTAGCTATGTCTATCTCGTCCAGGAGGCCAGCCATGCGGACGGCATTCACGTCAGCCAGCTGGACCACGTATGAATCTATGGGCACACCTGTCACCGCGTAACGCTGGGTTATCATGTCCCCGGCCCGCAGGTTGATGTCGGTGACCCTGCCGTCGAAGGGCGCAATCAGCTCGGTCTTGAGCAGGGCCTGCTTGGCCCGCTGCAGGTTGATGATGGCGACCTGAACTGCAATATTGTAGTCGCGCATGGTCTTGAGGTTAAGGCCTGCGCGGAATGTTGAGATGTTCTCGTCGAGTATCTTCAAACTCAGCTCCATGTCGTGCTCGATGATGGAGAGTGTTTCCGCATACTTGACCGGGTCCGGGTACTCCTGCTGCTTCAGCGTGTCCATCTGTGCCAGAGAGGCCGTTATCTCGTTGACCACCGTGTACGCGGTGCAGGTATCGGGGTAAACCGAGTTCTGCGGGAGGTGGTTGAGCCTCTTTACCACGCTGTAGGTATCGCCCATCTCCACCAGCATATTCTGCAAAGAGTCGGAAGCTGGTCCGTAGCTGCCGCCCTTAAACTGCAACTGCAGGGCCGATATTTGGTCGATCTCGTCCGTCAGCCTGCCAATGGCCAGGTTGATGTCGTAATCAGAATAATTTGCCTGTGTCACATCCACCAGGTCGAGCCTGATGCGGCGGTAATCCGGGTCGCTGTAGAACTTCTTTGCACCTTCAAGGTCGTACTTCGCCAGGGTGATCTGCTCCGCGGCATCCCCGTAATTGCCGGCCTGCAGGAGCACGCGGGCCTTCTCCAGTTCCTTCTGCGCGAACTCGAACCTCAGTTGGGCCACCGCGTCGCAGTAGAACCCGGGGGATCGGTTGACGCCGCAGCAGGTGGTCTGCACTACGTTGTTGATGGCCAGTTCCAGGGTATACTGCGCCGCTTCCACGGCCATCTTCTGTGTGGTGTCGTCCAGCTTGGCCAGCGTCGTGCCGGCCCCGACAACATCCCCTTTCTCCACATATATGGCTTTTACCCGCCCGCTGTAGGGCGGGGTGAACATAGAGGTGTCGAAATAGAGGTTGACCGCCAATGGCATCTCGATAGTACCGTCGGCGCTGACCTTAACCACCAGGTCGCCCTTCTGGACCCGGGCCACGGCCAGTGGCTGGACGAGCGTGACATTGCTGCAGCCGCCCAGAATAATGCCCATGGCCAGTACGGCCGCCACAGTCGTGTAAAAATATCTTTTCTTCATATCTGGATACTCCTGATCTATGATGAACCTTGAGAAGGCCATTTACGCGGGGTATGATAAAAATTGCCTTATTTATATAACTTTTTACACTGGCTGTCAAAGGTTTGAAGCAAAGCTGCCGTACTGCTATACTATCAGACGGCGTGGACTACGAGACAATCATCGGCCTGGAGGTACATTCCCAGTTGCTGACCATGAGCAAGATGTACTGCGCATGCAGTGCAAACTATGCCAGCGACCCTCCCAATACGCACGTCTGCCCGGTTTGCATGGGTATGCCGGGAGTGCTGCCCGCTATAAACCAGAGGGCCGTGGAGTTCACCATCATGACTGCCCTGGCGCTTAACTGCTCCATCCCGGAACACGCCAAATTCGACCGCAAGAACTATCCCTATCCCGACCTCATGAAAGGTTACCAGATATCACAGTACGATATGCCTATGAGTATCAAAGGTTACCTGGTCATAGATATCGATGGCAGGAAAAAGAAGATAGGCATCACTCGAGTTCACCTTGAGGAGGACGTGGCCAAGCTGGTGCACCGCACCTCCGCGGAGGGGGAAAGCTACAGCCTGGTGGATGTCAACCGCGCCGGCATGCCGCTGATGGAGATAGTCAGTGAGCCTGATATGAACTCACCCGAGGAAGCACGGCTTTACCTGGTAAAGCTACGGGCCATCCTTCAGTACCTGGGTGTCTCCACCGGCAACATGGAGGAAGGCAGCTTCCGCTGCGACGCCAATATCAGCATCCGACCCAGGGGCACAAGAGAATACCTGGGCAAGGTGGAAGTCAAGAACATGAACAGCTTCCGCGCCGTTTACCGCGCCCTTGAGTACGAGGAGAAGAGGCAGCGGGAAGTATTTGATGCGGGGGGCAAGATAGCCCAGGAGACGAGGGGCTGGGTGGACGAAAAAGGTATAACATTCAGCCAGCGCAGCAAGGAATATGCCCACGATTACCGGTACTTCCCCGAGCCGGACCTGCCTCCCCTGTCCTTCAGCCGCCAGGCGGTGGAAAAGATCAGGGCAGCACTGCCCGAGCTGCCGGAAGCCAAATTCGACCGGTTCGTCAGCCAGTATAACCTGACCTCTTACGATGCCGGGCTGCTGACCGATAACAGGGCCCTGGCCGGCTATTTCGAGGATTGTCTGGCCACAACTCCGGCGGCGGAGAAGGAAACCGGTAAAAAAGCCAAGACTATCAGCAACTGGTTGCTGGGCGATTTCACTCGCCTGCTCAACTCTACTAACAGGCAGATCTGGGACAGCCGCGTGAAGCCCGGGCAATTAGTTGAAATGATCGACCTGGTTGAAAAAGGTACTTTAAGCGGGCCTTTAGCCAAGGCAGTCTTCGAAGAAATGTTCGAGACCGGCAAGCCCGCAGGGGCTATTGTCGCAGAGAAAGGGCTGGTTCAAATCAGCGACAGCGCTGAACTTGCTATAATAATAGATAAGGTGATTACAGATAACGAGAAGGCCGTTGCCGACTACAGAGCAGGCAAAGAAGCTTCGTTGACCTTCCTTATCGGGCAGGTCATGAAGGCTTCCAGGGGGAAGGCCAACCCTGCTGTTGTCAGGCCCATAATCGTTGATAAACTCGGAGGAAATTAGCATGCCCATTTATCTGACCATTGCACAGCTTGTACTTGCGGTTGCGCTTATTATCGTCCTGGCCCTGCAGGTCAAGGGCGGAGGCCTGGGAGGTATCTTCGGGCAGGCGGACGGCGTATACCGGACCAAGCGCGGCGTGGAGAAAACCCTCTTCAACGTCACCATCGTCCTGGCGGTGATGTTTGTCATCCTTTCAATCGTAATCGTCAGGGTCAGCTCGGCTTAACAGGGAGGCACAACGACATGTCACGTGTCATCACGCTGACGACCGACTTCGGCACCGGCGACGGTTACGTCGCAAGCATGAAGGGTGTTATCCTCGGCATTAACCCGCAGGCAACCGTAGTTGATATCTCCCACTCGGTGGAACCCCAGTTCATCCGGCAAGCTTCGTTTATCATACACACTTCCTGGCGCTATTTTCCCGAGGGCAGTATTCATATAGTGGTGGTCGACCCGGGCGTGGGCAGCCACCGCAGGGCCGTTGTCTTAAAAACACCGTCGGCTTATTTCGTTGCTCCCGATAACGGCACGCTGAGCTATGTACTGCACGAGGTAGCCGACGTGCAGGGGTCTCATAACCGCTCCGCTCCAGACCAGGCGACCAGCCGGGCCGTGCCGGAGGGATGCGAGGCCGTCTCGCTCACCGCGAAGGAATACTGGAGGCATCCCGTGAGCGCGACCTTCCACGGGCGCGACATCTTCGCGCCGGTGGCCGCCCACCTTTCTCTGGATATACCCTTGACGAAATTCGGTGAAAAAGTGGACAGCCTGACAGTTTTTCCCATACCTGTCCCTTTCAAAGACGCTACAGGCCACACGGTTGGTCACATAATACACATCGATCGCTTCGGCAACCTGGTAACCAACCTTCGCAGCCGGGATATACCGCAGGGAGGGGCCGCGGTTGAGGTCAAGAATCAGCGCATCGATAACACCGGGCGGTACTATTCACAGGGCAGCGGGTTAATGGCCCTCATAGGCAGCAACGACTACCTCGAACTATCCTTCAGGGACGGCAGCGCCGCTTCGATCCTTGGGGCACACGTGGGCGACACCATAAAATTGCTCAACCAGCCTTCGCGCTGATCTACCTGGCTACCTTCCAGACCGTGCCCTTAGCAGTATCCTCTATGGCTACACCCATCCCGGTCAGCCGGTCGCGCACTTCATCGGCCAGCTTCCATTCTTTGGCCTTGCGGTATTCATTGCGCTTTGCTATAAGAGCCTCTATCCCTTGCTCTTCTCCGACCGACAACTTCCTGGTTTCCTGCAGGGTAAAACCGATTACACCGGCCAGTTCCCTCAGCGTGTCCTGCGCGTCTCGGATGTCGAGTCCTCTCTCATTGCCGCGATTGATTTCACGCACCAGGTCGAACAAGGCTGCCACCGCCTGAGGCGCGTTAAAATCATCATCCATCGACTCGACAAAGCGGCCCTTAAACTGCCCTGCGTCCAGGACATCCCCACTTTGTTTTCCCTCTGCCTTGAGGGCCTGCCGCAGGCGATCAAGGCCGGTTTCGGCCGCATCCAGTGCATCCGTACTGTACTTAAGCGGCATCCTGTAATAGGAGCCTATTATGAAGAGCCGTATAGCGTCCGCGCTATTGCGGGCCAGCGCCTCTTTAATTGTGACCAGGTTGCCCAGTGACTTGCTCATCTTATCGGCGCCGAGCTGCAGGAAACCGTTATGCATCCAGGTGCGCACGAAGGGTGTAACGCCTGTATAGCATTCTGACTGGGCCATCTCGTTCTCGTGGTGCGGGAATACCAGGTCCTGCCCGCCCCCGTGTATATCCAGCGAGTTGCCCAGGTGGCCGGTGGACATGGCGGTGCATTCGATGTGCCAGCCAGGGCGGCCGTCCCCCCAGGGGCTGGGCCATGAGGGCTCACCCGGCTTGACCGCCTTCCAGAGAGCGAAATCCAGCGGGTCCTCCTTCTTTTCGGCTTCAGCCGTCGCCGTAACGCGCATATCATCAGCGCTCTGGTGCGTTAGCTTGCCATAGCCCGGGAAGCTCTTAACGCGGAAATAGACGCTGCCATCAGATTGATAGGCATGGCCCTTCTCCACCAGCACACTGATCACCTCGAGTATTCGTGGCACCTCTTCGGTAGCCCTCGGATAGATGGTTGCCCTCTTAATATTGAGGGCATCTGTGTCGGCAAAATACTCGGCAATATATTTTTCCACCAGGTCCTTCCAGGGGATGCCCCGTTCCCTGGCGCGGTTAATGATCTTGTCATCGATATCGGTGAAATTCTGAACGTATTTTACCCTGTATCCACGGTATTCAAGGTAGCGCCTGATGACATCGAATGACACGTAACACAGCGCGTGACCGAAGTGGCAGACGTCGTAAACTGTCACACCGCAGACGTACATCTTCACCTCGTCGCCTGAGGGCGAAAAGTCCTCCTTTTGCCCCGACAGGGTGTTGAATATCTTCATGGGACACCTCGTATCAAGTAAAATTATTCCCCGAGCATGGCGACG
This sequence comes from Chloroflexota bacterium, assembly GCA_026389635.1. Lineage (GTDB taxonomy): Bacteria > Chloroflexota > Dehalococcoidia > GIF9 > UBA5629 > CAIMUM01. Next base: position 29,779 of record JAPLHM010000083.1, read on the forward strand.
GCGTAAGCGGCCATCCCTTCACCCCTGCCGGCAAATCCCAGGCCGTCCGTTGTGGTGGCCTTGACCATCACCTGGTCCTCCTCTATCCGCAGGGCCAGGGCGATATTGTGCCTCATCTGGTCTATATACGGTGCCACCTTGGGTTCTTCGGCAATCAGCGTGCTGTCCACGTTTTTAATTACGTAACCGGCCGAAGCCACCTTGCGACCCACATGCTCCAGCATATGTATGCTGGAGGCGTCCTTGTGCCGGGGGTCACCGGTGGGGAATTGGTGCCCGATATCCTTTAATCCGGCGGCGCCCAGCAGAGCATCCATGACGGCATGTACCAGCACGTCTGCATCGCTGTAGCCATCCAGCCCTTTTTGGAACGGGACAGTCACCCCTCCCAACACCAGGGCGCGCCCGGCCACCAGCGGATGGACATCGTAACCTATGCCTGCTCTCATATTATCACCTTCGCTTTGCGATTATTTCCGCCAGTGCCAGGTCTTCACGTGTAGTGATCTTGATATTCTCGTAATCCCCCGCATACAGTCTTACCTTAAAGCCGATCCGCTCCACGGCTGCGGCATCATCCGTGACTTCGCCATCCAGCGAATTGTATGCCTTTTTCAATATTTCATATCGAAAGACCTGGGGTGTCTGAACTGCCATTAGCCGGTCACGCGGCAGAGTCGCGGACACAATTTGGTTTCCATCCACCTGCTTAACAGTGTCCTTGACCGGCACAGCCGCGGCCGCGGCTCCAGTTGACCTGGCAGCTTTTATCCCATCGTCTATCAGCCTGTCCGTAAGGAAAGGGCGCGCGGCGTCATGTATCAGCACCAGTTCACAATCCCCCACGCCGGCCAAACCATTTTTAACAGAATCCTGCCTCAGGTTGCCACCGGCGCAAACCCGGGTCACCTTTGACCATTCATTTTCATGGGCAAGGGCCCTGCCTTCCCGCAAACGACTTTTATGTAAAACTAAGATGATTTCCCGCACATGAATATTACGCTGCAGGACTTCAACCGGCCAGGCTATAACGGGTCTGCCGGCCAGGTCCAGGAATGCCTTGTCGGCGCCCATCCTGCTACCGCTCCCGGCGCCGACCACGATGGCAACCAC